>JBILPR010000254.1:0-6440 GCA_044373795.1 Algoriphagus sp.
TTAAACTAGGAAAAAGTAGTGGCAAATGGATAGAGATTGTCCAAAACGCAATCTACTACAACTATGATTGCGAAAATAGGATCTTTAAATTGGAATTTTTCAAAAATGTCATTGCCTCAGGAGGAATCTATACTCATCTGAACGGCGTAAATGAGCCTGATGCGAAGCAGAGAATGGCACAGATGCCACTACCACAACTACTTCCAAGTATTGAGCAACTAAACTTCTATCATAGAATATCGAGATAGCAAGCGGATGGACTCAACTTCTCTGAACATTCGGGAATGGCTGTGCGGCATTCTTTTGAGAGAGAATCCCAGCGCGGGCCTTCAGGAATGATTTTAGGCAGCCATTAACATAAATTTGACGGGACTTTCTTAAAAAAATTAATCAGATTGGATTTTTCGTTCATCAGTCATTTGAACTGAAGTTATCAATGCCTGCTTCATCCTTCCCTCCTACTACCCAAAGTTATTTTTTTTTAGTAAAAAGGCTTATTTCTAGTTTTTCTGATACTTAACTCAAATTCGTTGTCAAAACTTTCGGATTTCTATCGAGGGTTTTGGGTTTAGGTGCACCCCAAATGACGTTCGGAGTAGTTGCTTTTTTTAAAACGAGTAGTAAACAAATCATTTCATAAACAAAGACTAGCAGTTAATTGGAAGAACAGAATTTGGAAATGCTCCAGAGGGAAAAACGGTTGGGATTAACAGTATATTCCAACTATTAATCCAAAAGGAGGTTCAAAAACAGAGTACCGGGAAAGCAATTGCGAGAAACGATACTTTCTGTCCTCCGTGGATTTGAACAGATCCAAAGAATTTGCCCCTAGGTAGGACCAACTTTACCTGAATGCGATGGCACAAGACAAAGGGGAGCTCAACCGGTTACTAAAAGCGAAGGTTACGAGCAACCCAAACCCTGAAATGAGAAAGAATGAATGACCTCATCCAAAAATCACAAGAAAATAAAAATCAGATAGGTGCGCCTAAGATTTCTCAAATTCAGAGTGATCGAGATTCTTCCTCTCAGTTTGTTGATAATCGTCCTGAAGCAGATATCCAGAAGAAACTTCAAGAAAAAGCTAATAATAGCCTGCAAGTCTCGCAATTGAAAGCTTTCGAGCAAATGGCAAATCCTAGTCAACAGTCTGAACCTTCTGAAAATTTACAGGCTGATCCTAGCAACAATCCTATTCAACAAGAGCAACCCATTCAAAAAAATGAAAACCAGACCGGCTTGCCTGATAACTTAAAAACAGGAATAGAAAATTTGTCTGGTTATCCCTTGGATGATGTGAAGGTGCATCGAAACTCTGATAAGCCAGCTAAGTTGCAGGCTCTCGCCCATGCCCAAGGTACTGATATACATTTAGGACCCGGTCAAGAAAAACATTTGCCTCACGAAGCATGGCATGTAGTGCAGCAAAAACAGGGACGCGTAAAACCTACTATGCAGCTGATGGAGCAAAACGGAACTCCCGCAGGGGAAAAAAACGTAGTGAATGTTAATGATGATGCAGGCCTCGAGCAGGAAGCGGACCTAATGGGAATGAAAGCACTTGACATTCCCCTTCAGCGAAAATCAGTTTTTTCAGATTCTTACGATAACAATAGCGATACAACTCAATTAACAAAAAGTGAAAAGACAACTGATTCAGATTCAATTGATTCTGTAGAAAAATTTAGCACGGGTAACATTGAGGCAGAAAAAGAAGTAGACCTAAAATCTGATACCCACAAAAAAAGGCTGGATAATCTAAAAAATGGCGGTGCAGAAATGGGTGAAGGAGCCCAAATAAAGCTTCAAGGCGAACTGACTCGGACAGCCAAATTAAATCGGTTTTTGGGAAATGAAAGTACCTACTCCAAGTTACTTCGAAAGATGGAAGAGTTCAACAAATCTAAGGAGGTAACCGAAAAGCAGTCACTTTTAAAAGAATTAAAACCTTTGGCAAGAACCTGGCTGGAACGACATGCAAAAGAAATCTCCGATGGAAAACAAGACGAAAACGAGAAACTGAAAAGAGTATCTATTGAAAAGTTTTTAAATCAGACTGCAAGCAATTACCCCATAGTCATAAAAAATTATGAAGACCTTCAAATTACAATGGAAACCTTCATTGGTGACCCGATTAATAATAGAGGTCTGTTCCACAAAGCTGTTGGTGACTATGAGATTTTAAAAAAGCTCGTTGAAACCTATAAAAGCACTTATCCCCCCTCCGTTAATTTGTTATACATATCTGAATTAGATAGTATAAACGCTGCTGAAGAACGACTTACTAAATCCGGCCTTGAAAAGGGTTCTGGTTTTGACACTGGCTTAGGGTTTTCAATCAGTGATACCGAAGCTAACTTTAGTCTTATTACCGGGAAATACTGGTTTTCAGGTAACTTAGCTATATCTCTTCCCGGTGTTGTCTCATCAAACGGAACAGTAAATGTTGAATTCAACGATGATGAAAGTTTCAGCAATATCACAGTGGATGGAGATTCCTGCAAATTTGTGATGGATGCAGTTGAATTTGAAATGTCAAAATTCAGCTATGATTTTAAAAACAACGAATTTATTGCGGAAGAAACTGCAGGAACTCTGGAAATTCTCGGGTCTAAAATTACCTTAAAAGTAAATGGCGCCTCGATCAAGAATCGTACCCTTGATTATATAAGTCTTGAAGGGGTGATCAACGAAACGATCGATACAAAAATGGGTATTAAAGTAATCAACCCAACGATCAGGTATTTCAAAGGCAAAGCAATAGAGGTTCATGGGGGATTAAATCTGACTATCGACAACCTTGCGAACGCCACAGGCCAGGTAGGACTTCGGGTAGATAGTCAAAATAAAATTGAGGATATCACCCTTGAAGATGGAACAAGTGAAGCTACTCTTGCCGGATTAAATTTAAAACTTACTGGTATAGCCTATAATTACAGCGCTCAAAAATTTTCTATAGAAGAGGCAAGAGGAGAAATTAAAATTTTTGACAGTCTTGTATCCCTTACTGTATTGGGAGCTTCTATCGAGAAAAATATTTTCAATTATGAAAAAATTGAAGGCGAACTCCCCGATATAGATTATGGTTTTTTTAGTCTCAAGAAAACTGCTATTGCCTATTCGACCGGCTCAAAAGCGTTCGAAGGAAAAACTACTTATCAATTCAATGCCAAAGAATCTCCTGTTGGATTCGATAATTTTCAGACTAGTGGGGAAGTAGCAATCCACTGGAATCCTGAAGGGGATAAGTATTACTCTATAAATAACGGGGAGCTAAAATTTAATTTATTAGGCCAGGAAGTTGAAGCGAAAAACTTTAGCTACAACTCGAAGGAACAAAGTATCAATGCGGATGAGTTAAGTTTGAATGTTAGTATTCAGGACTTCAATAAAACCTTCACCGGAAAGTCAATTGCAATCAATAAAGAAGGAATTTCCTTTGAAGAACTGAAAACCGACGCTTCAGGCCAGGCGTTTGACGTGAAAGTATTTAGCCTCAACCCTAAAGAATATTCAATTTCGAAAGATAAAGACGGTAGTTTTAAGGTGAATGCAAGTGGTTCGATGAGTTTGAATCTACCTGAATATCTCGGAATTAAAAGTACAGGAGAAATTGAGGGTACTGTAGGCCTAAGTTTAAGTAAACCTCCGGAATATCATATTACAACGGGAACAGCTGGCGTCGAAATGCCCAACCCACTGAACAAAATAAGTGAAATACTAGGGGATAATTGGTCCAGCTCCCGGTATGAGTTAAGTGCAGCCATTCCTGTTTTTCCCGCCGTTTCGGCCATTTTTGGTATTTACATCCAGTATGGCGGTAAATTTGCCGAAAAAATCGCAGCTACACTTACACTGGACAGCGCCAAAAACTCCGTCATACTTCATGCTAGTACTGGTATAAATGCCAACGTTGAAGGGGGTGTATTCGGAGGGATTCAAGGAGGAAGCCAGCTACTTATTGCTTTAGCTTTACTTCTGAGAGCAGCTGGTACTTTCGATATGAATGCGGAAATCGGTTACTCCAAAGAATTTCCGTTGGAACAAATACCTGCAGAAAAGAAAATTAAAGAAGACTCTGGATTTAATTATGATATTCAAGGAGAAGCTAAAGTTGGAGCATACCTCGATGTTGTGGCCACGGCCCTGTATTTTTTTAGAAAACAATTTAGCTTGGCACTAGGAGAAAAATCTCTGGGTAAATTCGAATTCTCTAATGCAAAAAAATCTGATCCGGATATGGGAGAAAACGCCTTGGTCGATCGAGCCATGTTGGATAATCAAATTGATCCTTCTCTTAAAGAAGAGGCTAAAACGCTTACCCTAGAACAATTATTAGATTTAGACTACAGTCATAGATTCAGTGCCAAAGAAAAAGTGGAAGCCATTGACGTGATTAAGTCCGCAGAAGCGGGAAGAGAAACAATAAATCAAACTGAAAATCAAGACCCCTCTGAATCTAAAAAGTTTAACAACGCTGCATTAGCAAACTTGCAGTTTTACAATCAATTCATTGACAAAAGATGTAATTGGATTGAAATCTACTCGACACTCGATTCATTGGGAGAGTCACTTAAATCAAAGGAAGAACTGAATATGCAGACTGACAAAGGAGAAGCATACCTTCGGGATAAAATCTTAACCAGTATTCGAAATCTGGGAACAAGTTCTAACATTGCTCAAGCTTTTGTCACTCATTACAATGAAAAAGTGAAGGTATTTGTTGAGTCCTATCCGGAATCCATTATTTCTCCCTATCATTCTTTACTCTTAAAAAAGGGAGCTGTTATTCAAGCCGTTGAGAAAATGAAAAAGAATTACTTACACAGTGGTTTTTGGGGTGATGAAAAAAAACAATTAGCAAATATTAAAACTGGTGCTTGGTTTGGTGACAGCAACTATGAAAAGTTCGCTGAAGCATACAGCACGTTTAGAATAGTAATGATGGCAAATAAAAATGTTTTTGAGGAGGCTGAAAAGATTGGTAAAGAAACAGCTTTCAAACTAGTTCAGGATCATCAAAGACAAATTGAGGATCTTAGCAAATAAACTAAAACCTGAAAATGAACTTGATACATCCACCGAAAAACTAACGGCATATTTTTTAAATAAGAGAAATTATTGAAAAACTTAAGCTTCTAAACTACTCCGGCTTTCTGTCATAGGCTTTCTAAAAAATGATTCAAAGAGACTTCATTTATCTGTAAAAAGCAGGATAAGATAGTTCCAATTTGATTTTACTACCAATTCAATACAAAGCTGAATGATTTAAAAATTTCCTTTATCGGTAGAGAGCAGATACGATCCAGGCTTTTGAAAATCACGATTCTAATCCAAACAAAGGGAACCGGGTTCCCCTATAGTTAGCCACCATAAGATACGGTCATCTTACTGAAACTCACTGAGATTCTTTCTATGGATATATCGTTTCCATTAGACATAAGATCAGGAGGACTAATCTCCACCGCATAGGCATCCGTTAATTTCCATATCATTATTGGTAAACCTGACTCATCAATAAGCTTAATAACCACAGACTGCCTTTTGGCGGAATTGGTTTTACACTTGTCGTACCAATCAAAGAAGGATTTATTATTTGAAAAAACACCATTCGAAAGAATAACACGTTCCTGTCTCATTCCTGGCATTTGAATAAGTCCGGACATGGGGCCATTCGCATTCCTGTATTCAAGAACTGAATCATTTCCAGGCAGATTAATTGCCTCTTTAAAAGGAATATTGATATTACTACCCAAATCAACTAGGAAATAATTACCAAGTAAATGCAAATTATCGTCGTTTACTTCTCCTGCCATAAATTATAATGTTGTTGGTTTATTGAATTGTTTAAGAATTCAAATATTGATCATTTTAGAATTTTTTTACTGAAAATTATCAATTTAAAATTTTGGAAAAAATTAAATTCATTTTTTTAAGAACCCCCTTATTTCACTATTGATACAATATACGCAAGGAGAAAGTCCTTTCCTATTTATAAAAATTTATTACGAAAGTGGGATTTTTATATATTCCTGAAAACGCTTCTGTGTCAAAATAATTCTAGAAATCCGAAATTAATAAATAATAAAAATTTAATTAAATATATGTTTTTACGCTACAATTTAAACAGTTTTAAAAAGAACCTAGCAGCAATTATCGTCAAAAATTATCCGCGACATGGAAACCACGAATCAACGGAACGGGATTTGAACTTCAACATTTCTTTTTATTAATGGAAAAATATCAGATATAAGTAAATAATTATCTAAGGATTCAATCAGCATAAAGAGCAAGTTAATAATGATTTAATTTTCCAAATTCCATTTTAGCCGCTCACATCCAATTTTTTAATTTAACCCGGACTATGCATTAGGTTTCGTTATGAGGACAGTAAGTGCAATAAAATCAGGCTGTTTGGAGACTGAGGCATAGCACCGCTA
>JBILPR010000255.1:0-6432 GCA_044373795.1 Algoriphagus sp.
CTTTGGCTTTCCTGGTAGAAGCTGCTGATGACATTTGCTACAGCATCATTGATTTGGAAGATGGTTGTACGTTGGGTTTGGTGAGTTTTGAAGAAACTGTAAAGTTATTGGCGCCGATACTCAAGGAAAAATTTGATCCTGAAAAACTAAAAGAACCAAGATCGGAATCTCAAAACCTCGGTGTACTGAGAGCATTGGCAATTGGTGAATTGATCCGGGAAACCGTGGAAGTTTTCTCACAGTATGAGGAGAGCATGTGCAAAGGAAATTTTGACAAGGCGCTGACCGATATCATCCCTTCTGCGAAAGCCCTTCAAAAGATCTCTTCCATTTCAGTCGATAAAATCTACCGCTCTAAAGTAGTGTTAGAAAAAGAAGCCGCAGGCTTCCAGGTTTTGGAAGGGTTGCTTTCAGTCTTTTCGCAGGCACTTTACCATCAATTTTACAACTCTGATCGATTCTCCGGTCAGGATAAAAGCATCCTGAGATTACTTCCGGAAGAGTTCCCGCTCAAGGGTTGGGGAGCAGAGGTAAATCCCTATCCAATGCTCCGATCTTTGGTCGATTTTATATCCGGAATGACTGACAAATATGCCCTCAACCTTTACAGACGAGTGAAAGGAATCTCATTCCCCGGGAGTTAAATTGTGTTTTTCTGGTTTTGAGATTATCCTTTCACCGGGAATTGCGAAGGAATGCTGTGCCAATTTTTGGTATCATTTTTTCCTAATTACTATTTCCCGATAATCCTGACAATTGTCATTCATGGAAGTATGGTTTTCATTTATTAAAAAAACTCTGGTGTTTCATCTGTTTTTCAATTGATTTGCAAATGCTATGCAAAAGTTGTTTGCTTAGCCCGAATTAATTAAAGATACAGGGGCCAAATAGAAAGAGAGTGAGCAATCCTTCAGAAAATGATTTTCCCGAATTTTCAATAGAACGTTATCGCCTTCTTGTGGAGGAAGCGCAGGATATCATTTTTGAAACGGACATGGAAGGATATTTCACGTTTGTCAACAAGCGGGGAGAGGAAATATTGGGCTATCCGAAGTCGGAAATTCTATCTATGAAATTTGCTGATTTGATCAATCCTGAATATAAAGATTCTGTCAGGAGCTTTTATCGTAAACAGGTGGCAGAAAATCAACATAGCAGTTATTTGGAATTTCCGGCAATCTCCTGTTCGGGTGAGGAGGTTTGGCTGGGCCAAAATGTTCAGCTCCTTTACAAGGAGAAAAAAATAAGAGGATCAATGGCGGTGGCCCGAGTCATCACAGAGAAATATCAAGAGGATCTTCTGAGGAAACAATCCGAGGAAAGGTACAGAAGCATCATCCAAAATCTACAATTCGGACTGATCGAAGTCGATCTGCAGGAACGGATCCTCTTTATCAATGAGGCGATGTGCGAAATCATTGGGTTTACCAAAGAGGAACTGCTTGGAAAGGTGGCCTCTAAGGCTCTTGTAAAAGAAGAAACAAGAAAGCTGATTAAAAATCAGCATGAGCTACGGAAAAAAAAACAAGCAAGCACCTACGAAGCTGAAATTATTCGAAAAGACGGGACTCCAATCTACGTGCTGATATCTGTTGCCCCAACTTTTGATTCATCGGGAAATCGAAAAGGCTCGATAGGAATCCATGTAGATATTACTGAGCGGAAAAAGAGTGAGTTGGAACTTCATGTGATCAAGGAAAAGCTTGATGAATACGCCAAGGGACTTGAAAATCTAAATGAAATCATTTATGATAACCACCTTACTACCGATCAAAAGCTGGAACTCGGCCTAAAAATAGTCTCCGACTATTTTGGGCTACCCATCGGAGGAATTGTGAAGGCTGAGGGAGAGAATTTATGTATCATTAAGAATCTTGAAAATTTTCACATTCCCGAAGAGTACAAGCATTCTTTACCACTAAACGAGTCAGTGGCTGGATTGTCCTATCTCCAGAAGAAACTGATTGCCATTCCTGACATCTCCATGTCAGAATATAAAGACTTCGAGACCATCACAAGAATAAAGATCAAATCCATACTATGCTTGCCAATTCAGCTGGAGGACATAGTTTACGGATCCATTTTTTTGGGAGGTTATTCCGCCAGGAAAGAAGAGTTTTCCTATTATGATATTGAGTTTTTCAGGCTTTTTTCTCGATTTGTGGGGTATTTGCTTTCTACGCAAAAGCTTGAAAGAACTATTGAACGATACAATTCAGGATTGGTCAGACTCAATGAAATTTCATCCAACAGCAAACTCAATATAGAAGAACAATTGCAGGAAGGGCTGAAGGTAATTACAGACTACCTGAACTTTCAAAAGGGAGGTATTTTGCTGGCTTCGGGCGAAGATCTCCTCATCATTGCCACTGTTTCAGATTCTCCTTTGCCTAAAGGTCCGGAACAAATGATACCAATAAAAGACACTCCTTCCGGGATTTCATTTAGTGAAAATCGATTGATTGCCATTAAGGATGTTTCCAATTCTGAGTTCCGGAATACTCCTTTTATGGAATCTTTCGGCTTGCTTTCATGCATTTTCATTCCAATAGAAATTGAAGGGGTTCCGGCTGGAGTCATTGCCCTCGGAAATGAAAAAATAAAAGAGGAAGATTTCACCCAAAACGACCTAGAGTTTTTCAGACTTTTTTCTCTTCGGGTAGGTTACCTGATCGCAAACCAACAGAATCAAGAAAAACTCCGAAGGGAACAGGAAACTCTCAAGTCAATAAACGAGGAGTTGGATAAGAACCAACAATTTCTTTCAAGCCTTAATGAGTTTGTAACCTCCCTTTTAGATAAGGAAGATATCTATTCCATTGCTTGGGAAATTACAGAGAATATCATTGAAAAATTCGGGTTCTCTGACTGTGTCATTTACGTCCTGAATGAAGAGTCTGAATATCTTGAACAGATCGCAGCTTATGGACAAAATAAAACAAAGTCCCGTCAGATCCTCCATCCAATTCAAATCCCATTCGGATCGGGAATTGTAGGAGCTGTAGCCCAATCTGGCATAGCAGAAATAATTGCCGATACCCGAAAAGACCCCAGATACATTGCTGATGATGAAGTGCGTCTCTCAGAGATATCCGTTCCAATCATTGCTGACGGCAAAGTCATCGGAGTAATTGATTCAGAGCACCATGAGTTAGATTTTTTTACACAGGAGCATTCAAAAACGCTGACTACAATCGCAAACCTGACCGCAACCCGCATCAAAAATGCGAAAGCAAAAAGAAGGCAGGAAAAAGCAGAAGCGGAACTAAGAGCCAGCGAAAATAAGCTCCGATCAGTGATTCATGCTGCAATGGATGCAATTATCACCATAGATGAAAAAGGAATAATTACCGAATGGAACCCTCGGGCAGTAGAAATTTTTGGATGGAGTGGTGAAGAAGTCATTGGAAACCCTCTAACGGACAATATCATTCCAAATCAACACTGTAAGTCCCATAATACAGGGATGAATCAATACATGACTAATGGCGTAGGCCAGGCTCTAAATCAAAGGATTGAAATCACAGCTCTCCATAAAAAAGGTCATGAGTTTCCGATAGAATTGTCCATAATCCCTATCACAAGAGGAGAAAGTCAGTCGTTCACGGCTTTCGCCAGGGATATCACGGTAGAGAAAGCAAGCAGAGATGATATCCAAAAAGCGCTGGACAAAGAGAGAGAAGTTGGCGAATTGAAATCGCGTTTTGTAGCTATGACCTCCCATGAATTTAGAACCCCACTGACCACAATCAAGCAAAACGTGGATCTTATAAACTACATGCTCGAGGTTTCAGACAAAGACGCCGTAAGTAAATATGGGAAGTTCTTTGATCGAATAAACTCAGAAATCGGACGAGTGACGACGCTGATGAATGATGTTCTGCTGTTGGGAAGAATAGAATCAGGTAAGGTAGAAATCCACAAAACCTCTGCAGATCTTCAAAAACTTATCGAGGAAATCATTCAGAAAGTGACTCATGGAAGACCGGACGGCAGGAGTGTTTTATTTAAATTAATTGGCGTAAATCAACCTGTACAGCTAGACGTTCAGCAAATGGAGCAAGTTCTGAACAACTTAATTTCCAATGCCTTAAAATACTCTGATAAAACAATCGATCCTGAGATCGTGCTCAGCTTTGAAAGCCTTTCTTTTGTCCAGATCATTATCATCGATTATGGAATTGGTATACCAGAAAAAAATCAAAAAAATCTATATACCACATTCTACCGGGCCCCAAATGTTCGAAATATTCAGGGAACAGGTCTGGGACTTTCCATTGTCAAAGAGTTTGTTTCAATGCATGGAGGAACCATTGATCTGATCAGTGATACCAACAAAGGGTCTGCATTTATTATAAAATTACCATATTAATAGTCGTGATTCTTCGAATAAAATTTTGTTGATTTCCAATATGGAAATGCGTGTTCTAAATATTCTGATTGTCGAGGACGATCCCCTGATTTCAGAAAGCCTAATGGATATTCTGAAATTACTGAATCATAAGGTAATAGGGATCGCGGATAATGCAGATTCTGCAATTGAGTTATGCAATAGTACTATACCCGACCTTGCTCTTTTAGACATCCAAATCGCCGGGGATATTGACGGGGTCCATCTTGCCGAGATCCTCCGAGATCAATTTGACATCCCTTTCATATTTACCACCGCCTACGCCGACAATGCCACTATTCTTAGGGCACGGGACAAAGGACCTTTTGGATATCTGGTCAAGCCCTATGGAATCAAGGAAGTAAACGCAGCCATTCAGATTGCAAAAGCTTCTTTTGACAGACTGAAAATTGCTGAAAAAGCGGCCACAGCAAATATGACCAAAATAGTGGATAATAATATTTTTCTAAAAATGGACAGTAAACTTATCAAAGTAAAAATCGATGATATCTTATTTGTGGAAGCGAAAGGGGATTATGCCCTTTTCAAAACTAAAAACAAAGGATACATCGTCCATACTACGATCAAGAACGTTCAGGATCGACTGGAAATCTTTAATTTTCTAAAAGTCCACAGGTCCTTTGTCGTAAATATCAGTAAGATCGAAGACATCGAGGAATCAAACCTGCTCATCGAGGATAAGGTCATTCCAATTTCCAGAGCCAATAAAGAAGCTTTGATCAATCGTATTAATCTATTCTAAACAGGAAATTGGAAAACCCGTTGAATATAATTAACCTTTTTTCAGTTAAGATGAACCTCTATTGGAGGAAGTAATTTCGATTATGGTCAAGTAGCGAAGATTTTATAAACTTTAAACAAAGAGAAAAGTCAATCTAAACAATGAGAGAAAAGTGTTCGATATTCTTAAAACCCAAATTTAAATGTTGTTTAGCTGTAATTGGTTGCCCCAGCCTTAAGTCGGGCTTTCCTTTTATATTTCTTTCGCCGAGTTGATAGAACCATTGATTTTTGATTTCGTTGGATTAATAAAGATCAACAATCAATCGCTAAATTATCTATTAATTTAGGTTTTTTCCTTTCCATATTAATTTCCTAATTCATCCTGTCAATCTTAGTATTCTATTTCCCCGACAAATCCTAAAGATCAATAGCTTCCATTTAAATGAAGCTATACTTGTATTTACAAGAAAGTCAAAAACACTAAAAAAAAATTGGTAATCAAGTGTTTAATTTCTTGACGTTTAATTTACTTTCATTCATTTCGAATTATACCAGATAATAATTTACCGATCAATTTAGTCGTTTTCCGACAAGCAAAACTCATTGGAAAAGCAAAAGATCATCGATGTACCCACGTTATTTTACTGCAATTTCGCAACACTGTTTAAGAGTCTTTATACGCTTTCTCAAAATATGTGATTAAATTTTTTCAAAGAGGATTTGTCTAAAATTTTCGTTCCTTCCAATAATCATATTCTTGCGGAAACCAAATCTCCGTTTGAAATTTAGAATAGGTATCGATTCCTATTTTTTTTTTTCACTTATCCTGCCAAAGTCCAATTAAACCCATTGGCTCTTTAAATCGACCAATTGATTCATACGAGGTCGACTGCTCTGATTCATGAAGACTTAGGAATCTATTTCTCACCAAAGGCATATCCCCTGTGAAGATATTAAAAAGTTGGGGTTGCTTGTAAAGCTTGAAGTTTCGGATTACTCTTCCAAAATGGTACTGCGGGCGTCATTTTCAATATTGATAAAAGCTTGAGAGCTTAAGTCTTTCTTTTTGCTTTCGTATTTGGAATCCACCAGAATACCCATAGTCATTTACAGGAATTTTTTGGAATTGATGGACAGAATCTGCTCTCTGGAAAAGGTTTTTCACCTAAAGAAATTGCATTTTTTTAAGGAGTTTATGTAATTTATCTGATCGATAAGATAATAAGCATCGATTCGCATAGTTCTAAACTGGAAAAATTTGGAGATGCTGTAATTAAACCCAACACGATATGTATAGT
>JBILPR010000044.1:0-20775 GCA_044373795.1 Algoriphagus sp.
AGATAATCCTTATCTCAATATCTCCTTCATGCTTCCCTCATGCGCTTCGAGGATTTTCCCAATCAAATCATCGGTAAGAGCCGTTGATAAGAACAAACTCTCAAACTGAGATGGCGCCAGGTAAATCCCCCGATGAAGCATCGCCTGGAAATATTTTCCGAATAGGACCGTATCAGACTTTTTCGCAGTCTCAAAATCAAGCACCGACTCCTCCGTGAAAAACAAGGAATACATGCTTCCCAGTTGATTGATAGTGAAATCATGTCCCAGACTTTGATTGATCGAGGACAATCCCGCGGCGACTTGCATTCCGATTTCATTCAATCGCGAATAAACTTCCGGATTCGAATTCAGGTAATGAAGCATGGATAATCCAGCGGCCATCGCAATGGGATTTCCGGAAAGTGTGCCCGCCTGATAGACGGGGCCCGCAGGAGATACAAATTCCATGATTTCTTTTTTCCCTCCATAAGCCCCAACTGGCATTCCTCCACCGATGATCTTTCCTAAAGTGGTTATGTCAGGAGTCACTCCGTAAAGTTCCTGTGCTCCGCCTTTGGCAAGACGGAAACCAGTCATCACTTCGTCAAAAATCAGAATGATTCCTTCCTGCGTGCAGATATCTCTGAGTCCCTGCAAATAACCTGGATTTGGAAGGCAGAGCCCCATATTTCCCGGAACGGGCTCGAGGATCAAAGCAGCAATGTCTCCTTTGTTTGCTTCAACCAATATTTTGACCGCTTCGAGATCATTAAATGGTGCCAAAAGTGTGTCTTTCGCAGTTCCCTTGGTCACCCCTGGTGAATCAGGATTTCCCATTGTCATCGCGCCTGATCCCGCAGCGATCAAAAATGAATCGCCATGTCCATGATAGTGACCTTCCATCTTGATGAATTTATCCCGACCGGTGTAGCCTCGGGCCACACGAATTGCGGACATGGTTGCTTCCGTACCGGAATTGACCATCCTGACTTTCTCCACGGATGGCACCATCGATACGATCAACTCGGCGATCTCAACTTCTTTGGCAGTAGGAGCTCCGAATGAGGTTCCGTTTTCCATCGCTTTGATCACGGCTTCGCGAATCATCGGATGATTATGGCCCAGGATCATCGGACCCCAAGAGTTGATCATTTCGATGTAAGAGTTGTCGTCTTCATCGTAAATGAAGGCTCCGTCCGCTCTTTTGATAAATATTGGTTCGCCCCCAACTGCCCGAAAAGCACGAACAGGAGAATTTACTCCTCCGGGAATGAAGTTTTGCGCGCGGGCAAAAAGCCGCTTACTTTCAGAAATTTGCATGGATTACTCGATGGGTTTCAGTTCGCCTGATTCTAATCTAAACACAGGCACGTGCGTGTTGTTATTGCTTTCGCGGAAATTATATCCCCAGGTATATTTTCCCTGCTGGAAAGCCTTTGTATCCAGGCTTCTTCTCAGATCCATCCCAAGGGTTGGGGAAGAATTGGATTGAAGCCAATAGACTAGATCGATTCCAAGAATTGAATTCAAGCTCGGATATACCAAGTATTTAGTATAAAAGTCGTCCCTGAAGACCTTCATATCCTCTGAATCAAATCGCGTCGCATTGTTGCCAATGAAGTAGAAGTTGGGGAATTCCAGCATCTCAAAATTTGCAAAATTGAATCCCAACCACGAATCCATGACCAGCATTGGGACAGATGTGCTGATACTTTCCATCAGGGCAAAAGTAGGCTGAGCAATACCAGGATCATCCGTCAGCAAAATAACCTGATCAACAGATGGTGTATTTCCGCGACGCACGCCCAAACCCTGAAGGAATGAGCCTACATTTCGCGCATCGATTTTTTGAGATTTGGTTACTGTAAACCCAAGTTTTGTCAGTTCAGCCTGGAGCAAAAGCCCGAGCTTTTCGTCCCTCGAACTTGAACTATATCCGATTGCCACTCTTTTTCCCCAAGCCTGGATTTTCAGGCTCTTGACGATTCCTACGGAAATCGAGGCAACGGAAGGTCTGAATAAGTAGCTGTATTTCATTTGCTCAAAGCGCTCTCCCAGATTGGAAAGAGGATGGATGAAAGGGATTTTAGAAGTCTCTGCGAAAGCACTGACCAAATCCGTCTCTTCCGGATAAATCGGACCGATGATCGCATCAGCAGATGCAATATCCGGATCTTTCAGAAGAGTTTGCAGATGATTGACATCCCGCTTCGAGTCGAATGTGAGTAAATTGACTTTCTGGCCGGATGCGCGTAATTGCTCCACGCCAAATTCAACCCCTTGGTACAATTCAAACACGAAATCGGAAGGAGAAACATTGGTGATAGATGCAGAATTGGAATTGGTGAAAGGAAGAATCACCACAATATCCAATATCGGATCTTTGATCATGCTTGCTGAAGTTTCCTGCTTTTTCCCCTGCAATTCGTAATAAGCTGCCCTTTCAGTGGCAGAAAGAATAGTCTGAGCTTCAAGCACCGTTTTCAGCGCCATTCTATAACCTGCATTGTCTTTGAATTCCTGCAGATTGGCCACCATGAAGCTGGCCGAGGTTTTCTTCAAATTCTCAAAACTGGCGTTTTCAGCCATCAGGATCACGTTTTCTTTTCTGATCATCTTGAAGACCCGAAGAGCTTCCTGGTTTTGCTGATTTTGAAAATAAGCCAATCCCAGTAAGTATTTTGCCTCATCAGATTTTGGCCAGTTTTTCAGGGCGACAGTTTTCAAAGCATCAATTGCCTGTGCGGGCTGATTTGCTCCCAATGCTGCCTCGGCAAGGTGAAATGCCGCATAATTTGACAAACTGCCATATTTCTCCTCATCCAAAAATTCCTTGAAGAGAGGAATCGCCTCCCAATAGCTTTTTGAACTCAACAGGGAATTTGCTCGCTGATAGCCTTCAGGAGCATTTTGTGCCAAAGCAAAACTAAGAATGAAAAAAACTGGAAATACTAGAAGATATCTTCTCATGAATATGCGGGTGTAGCAATACTTCAAAACAGGTTGACAAATTTAAGCCAATATTTTCAAACCCAAAGGTCGGGCCGAAACTGCTTCCAAAATCCAAAACCCGAAGAATAGCCCCCGGGTTTTGGATATTTATGATTTTAGATTTCAGATTTATGATTTCTAAACAATCCGAAATCATATATCATAAATCATATATCCCTCCTACTCCCACTCGATCGTTGCAGGTGGTTTGGAAGAAATATCATAAACCACTCGATTGACTCCTTTCACACGGTTGATGATCTCATTGGACATTTTCCCAAGAAATTCATAGGGAAGATGAATCCAATCCGCGGTCATTCCATCCACGGATCCTACGGCACGAAGCGCAACGACTTTCTCATACGTTCGCTCGTCGCCCATCACGCCCACAGACTGGATCGGAAGCAGGATCGCTCCTGCCTGCCAAACCTGATCGTAAAGTCCGTGATTTTTCAAACCTTGAATAAAAATATGATCAACCTCCTGAAGGGTTTTTACTTTTTCTTCCGTGACATCTCCGAGGATTCTGATTCCCAATCCGGGACCCGGGAAAGGATGACGACCGATGATCGTCTCCACAATTTCTAATGCTCTACCCACTTCCCTAACTTCATCTTTGAAAAGTGTATTTAGCGGCTCCACAACAGAAAGCTTCATGAAGTCAGGCAAACCTCCCACGTTGTGGTGAGACTTGATAGTGGCTGAAGGTCCTTTTACGGAAACCGATTCGATCACATCAGGATAGATTGTACCCTGACCGAGCCATTTCACTCCTTCTATCTTATGGGCTTCTTCGTCAAAAACTTCAATGAATGCTCTTCCGATCGCCTTTCTTTTTGCTTCAGGATCGGTCAATCCTACTAAGGCGTCGTAAAAGCGTTTTTTGGAATCAACTCCGATCACATTCAAACCCATGTGCTTATAAGAGTCCAGCACTTCCTCAAACTCATTTTTTCGAAGCAGACCGTTGTCAACAAAAACACAAGTCAGCTGATCGCCAATCGCACGGTGAATCAAAGTGGCTGCAACGGAAGAATCCACTCCCCCGGAAAGTCCCATCACCACTTTATCCTTGCCGATTTTAGCCTTTAAAGCGGCAATCGAAGAATCAATAAATACATCTGAAGTCCAATCCTGGGAACAACCGCAAATGCTAACCACGAAATTGCGGAGCAGATTTTTTCCTTCAGTCGAGTGAGTTACTTCAGGGTGAAACTGAATTCCGTAGGTTTTTTCTCCTTCTACTTTGAAAGCTGCAACCTCCACCGAAGAAGTACTTGCAATCACTTCAAAGCCGACAGGCAATGTTTTGATGGTGTCTCCATGGGACATCCACACCTGGGAACCATGGGTCATTTCTTTCAGCAAGTCATGATGCAAATCGATATGATCCAGATTTGCACGTCCGTACTCACGAATGGTGGACGGGAGAACTTCCCCGCCATATTTCTGTGCGAGCAACTGAGCTCCGTAGCAAACTCCCAAAAGCGGAAGTTTTCCTCTCAGGCTATCCAAGTCCAGGGTCGGCGAATCCTTGTCTCTGACGGAGCATGGAGAACCGGAAAGAATGACTCCTTTGATATCAGAAGTAATTTCAGGGACTTTATTGTAAGGATGGATTTCGCAATAAACATTCAGTTCTCTAACTCTCCGAGCGATGAGTTGGGTGTACTGAGAACCGAAATCTAGGATGAGGATTTGTTCTGCCATGCGCAAAGGTAATCACCTAATAGAAATTGGAGAATAATTCATAAAAAATAACCAAAGATTGTTTTGCTATCTCACAAAATAAAATCGTTTTGTAATCATTTTTTTAGTTTATGAAAAAAAAAATACATTGCCTATTCAAACTAAATTACTCACTATGAAAAAGACAGTACACTTTTTAATCGCTTTGGTATTTCTTTTTGGTCAAAATTTGTTTGCCCAATCAGATGACAAGCTCACCTATTACGTCGGCGTTGGACCAACAATTGACGGGAATGGCGGACTTTTAGGAATTAACGTTAATAACGAACTAAGCTTCAAATTAGAAAAAAGAACCTCCGTAAACCCATCATTAACCTTTTACCAATCTATAAAATATTGGAACGAAGATGATAGTAATAAAAATGATAATTCATCCGGTCTATTTACAAACGTGACTTTCAAGTACGATGTATTGAAAACAATAAATGATTTCAGGGTTTCATTAGCTTTTGGACCTTCCTTTCAAATAGGAAGTGAAAATGGGTACGGAGGCTCATACTTAGTCTATGATGATTTTGGAAATTACTATAATCAGATATTTAATGTAAAGCGATATATCAGGTTAGGTTACACGCAGCAGATCGCTTTCGACTGGAAAAGCAAAAATGAAAATCGAAGAAACTCCGCTGTAGTGAGTATGTCTTCCTTTGACGGATATTGGCCTTGGTATTTAATGGCTACCTATCGCATAGGCTTCAAATTGAAATAATTGATCTCCAAAGAATTTCAAATCATCTCAATTTCAAAACTTATCTTAATTGAAAAGCTAGCCTGGGATTTTCAATCAAAAGCTGATTCCAGTCCGACTGAGAAAAACCATTCTCATTCAGGGCTGGAATTAATTTTTCGAAGATATTGGTGAAAGGCTGAAAGTTTCCCTGGAAAAATTTAAAAATTTGGATTTTCATGGAATTTCAAGGCCAAGAACTAATTTTTTCCACCTTCTACAGGTGCCAGTTCGTAATCCAAGAATATCAGGTTATTTAACAAGTTTTTAGTTAAATGAATTTAATTAGTTTTCAAGATTCAATTATTTTTTGAAGTTTTGGTTACACAACTTAAAAATCAATCAAATGAAAACAAACCTACTACTAGTTGCCATTTTCTTTCTCGCAATGGTCCACGAAGCCTCATTTGCCCAAGAGAAGGAAAAACCAACATTCACTTTTGGAGCCGGTCTGGCCGTTGATCAAAATTTGGAACTTTGGGGAGTCAACATTGTCAATGAAGTTGATCTATCCCTCAGCAGCAGACTCACATTCACTCCATCACTTACCTTTTACCATTCCCTTGGTAACCTCGATTTTGATCATCCTAATAAAGGATTGAAAAAAGAGGATTTCTCTTCCGGAATTTTCATCAACCCAAAGCTGAAGTATGATATCCTACAGGGAAAAAATGGATTAAAACTATCCTTTGCGACTGCTCCTTCTCTCCAAGTAGGTAGCCATGCTTTTGTTTACAATATCAATTTTTCCAACCCTGAAAGTCCGGAATGGGCTAGATTTCCTACAAAATTGACCCGTATAGGACTTCTATTAGAGTTGGAGGGTGAATGGAAAACCAAAAATCCAAATATTAATCAGGCGATTGCAATCTCTTTCTCCGGGTACGATCTCGAAATGCCTTCATATATCATGGCTACTTATAAAATCAAAATTAAATCTTGGGGAAAATAATTGCTTTGAGAAAAGTCTTTTCTAATTACTGAAGGCTTCTTTTGGATTTGATTTGAGTAAAAGATCCCAGTCTTTATCAGTAAATCCTTGCTGATTAAGGGCTGGAATTAGTTTTTCGAAGATATTGGTGAAAGGCTGAAAATCTCCACCACTCGGTTTCGCAGGATCATACCAGCCAGCATCGTGGGAAATAAGAATTCGATGCATGAGACCCTTTTCCTTTGCAAAAATCAATCGATCCACATATTCATCTATACTCCACCCGATTCCATCCAGGCTGATCCACACTCCCATTTCCCCAGCTTCTATATAATTCTGAAAATCCTGTTCAGCCTGCGCATGCACCCAAACAAAAGCTGAAGGCTCCACTCCCATTTCCTGAAGAATCTGAACTTCCTGTTTTGCAGTTTTCCATGTTCCGGTATGCGAAGCGATCTGCAATCCGGTTTTTTGATGGGTAATTCCTGCAGCCTTCACCAATTTCCTGTCAACTTCCCGGAGCGTATCGGATTCGTTAACTGAGATTTTGATAAAGCCAGGTTTGATTCCGGTTCCTTCAATTCCATTTTCAAACTCATCAATCCAGCGATCTGCTACTTGCTGAGTAGATTCTGTAAAGGCATGAGCTGGTAAATATTTCCCATCAACAGCTCCATAATATCCGGTGTTTGTCAGGATTCTGATTCCGGATTTTTCACTGAGTTCTTTGAGTAAAAGTGGATCTTTTGCAAGAAAGGAAGGGGTACAATCCAGGATTGTTTTTACTCCATGTTTTTTGACTTCCAACAGATAAGGCAAAACCTTTGCAACCACCGAATCCCGGTTCCATCGATCCGGCGAAATGGAATCTGCCCCGATAAAATCCACCAGCATATGTTCGTGAATTAAAGTCAGACCAAGGGAATCAATGGGTTGAGCTCCAGAAACAGAATTAAAATAAGATTGGTGGTTGTCGGATTTTGGATGACTGCAAGAAAAGAGTAATCCAAAAAAGAGAAGGTAAAGAAGGTATTTGATCATAAGTGAAAGGAGTTCTACTTTAATATATTGGAAATAAGGAAGAAAATGGAATTTTGAAATTAGTTTAGTTCTTCTCAGATAATCCCCAAATCATCAAGTCCTAAAAATCGTCTTAGTTTTGAAAGCTTTAGGATCGATCTAAATCAATAAGGGCTGAAATCTACAATTTCACTTGATAGTTGCGGACACAGTCCAATGTTAAAATGGGTCGAACCCCTACGCAAATTCAATCTGAAAACATTGGTCGGAAGTTTAGTACTTTAAGTAATCAAAATCAACAAATCCCAAAATGATCAAAAACTCTTTACTTAAATCAACCCTTCCGATTGTCTTTTTTTTAAGTACGCTCACCTCAACCTTTGCCCAGTCTTCAGCAAAGCAATTTGTCTATGGAGATCTTTTGCCGGATGCGCCAGAATTAGCAGTGAGAGGCAAGTATGCGGTAGGTGTTCAAACATTAGACCTAATAAACAAGAATCAGCTTGATATCCTGAACTATGGAAAAGGGTCTGACTCACTTTACAATAGACCGCTAAAGATTGAAGTCTGGTATCCAGCTGAGGGTACTTCGGGATCAAAGGACTTGATTTCTTATGAGGAAGTAATGGGACAAAATGGTTCTCCCACCAGACCGATTATTCCTTTTACATTTCTTGGAAGAGCAACTCGGAATGCAAAACCTTCCTATTCCGATGATTCTTATCCCTTGGTCATTGTTTCTCATGGATACACAGGTTCTCGCTATCTGATGACATACCTGACAGAGAATCTTGCTTCCAAAGGTTATGTCGTCGTGGCAATAGATCATACAGAAGCAACTTTCAGAGACGCTGCCGGCTTTCAAAGTACCCTTCTCAACCGATCGCTTGATGATCTCTTTGTCCTAAACGAAATAGCACGACTTGGCAAGCAGGACGATTCTTTCTTAAACAACTTGGTAGATTCTAACAATACCGCATTGATTGGTTATTCAATGGGAGGTTATGGCGCGGTCAATGTAGCAGGCGCAGGATACAGTCCTCAGGCAGCTCAACTGTTTGGAACCATGGCCGGAGGTAGTAAAGCTTTGCTCAAGCGAACTTTGGGAAATCCGGAATTTGAAAAATCAATCGATCCGCGTATCAAGGTAATTGTAGCTTTTGCTCCCTGGGGAATGCAGCGTGGCGTGTGGAATGCTGAAGGTCTTGCTGGAATAAAAATCCCTTCACTTTTTGTAGCAGGAAGTTTGGACGATATCTCCGGGTATGAAAATGGAACCAAAGCCATATATGAGGGTGCGATCAACTCAGAGAGATACCTACTTACCTATATTGATGCAAGACACAATACCGCTCCAAATCCTGCTCCGATCGAAGCCTATGCTCCGGGTTTACCTATCGATGAGTACCTTAGATATAGCGATTCTGTATGGGATATGCGTCGAATCAACAATGTAAACCAGCATTTTGTGACGGCCTTTTTGGGTTTTTACCTCAAAGGAAAAGAAGAATACAAGCCCTTTTTGCATGTCAAAGAAAATACTGAAAAGAACGAGTGGCCAGGCTTTAAACCGCGGACCACTGTGGGATTAGAATGGGATCATCAGCCTGCGAAAAAATAGGTTCAATTGGCTGCTAGTAACTTTTATAACATTGATTCCAAATTAACTCAAACTCTTTAGATAACAGCATCTGAAAAAGACGGATTATCGAATAAGTCAGTGATTAGCTTTTCGCTTTATGTAAACCCTTTCCCACTTGCCAGAGTTATCCTTCCCTATGGAATCAGGAATTAAAATATTTACAATGGCAGACAAATTAGATTTAAGACCAATTATTGAAACCAAAGAGTTTGAAAACAGTAAAGTTGAAGAACGGTTTCAAACCCAGACTCTACGTCCTGTTTTAAAACTTCAAAATGAGCTTTTACTTGGGCTTTTCAAAAACCATATCATTGAATCAAAAAACACATTTTACGCTCTAAATCCTGAAAAAAAAGATCTTTTTATAGAAAACAGCTTGCAGAAAAATCTAGCATTGAAAAATAAGCTATTGGGCCTTGCAATCGGGATGTTCACGATTGAGGAGTTGGAGGTTTATAGCACCCAAACCAATCTTTACAACAAAAGGATTATTAGTCTTATAGTGGAGCGAATCCGAAGCCAAATACATCTTCTTTGAGGAAGGTCAAAAAAAGTTTTAACCCATTTTTCTTAAATCAAAAGCTCTCAGGATTCCTCTTCCACGCCAAATAGCGTCTTCAACTCCACCGCATCTATTCCTCTTTCCTCCTGCAAAAACTTTCCGAAGGAAGCAGTGCTTCCATGGGTGAGATAGACTTTTTCGGCTTCTGTCGCTGTGATCGCTGAGATAAGTCCTTCCCAGTCTGCATGATCAGAAAGTACGAATCCCCGGTCAGCCGCCCGTCTTCGGCGAGTTCCCCGTACATTCATCCAACCCGAACAAATACCTGTGCGATAAGGACCAAATTTCTTCATCCATGGCGATCCCATTGCGGATGGAGGTGCAATAATTAAGGATCCTTTGAATCTGGATTTTGGCATTTCGGCAGTGACTTTTGGGACATCCCAAAGATCGATTCCGCTGGCGAGCAATGCCTGATTGGTATTCCAGACCGCTCCGTGCACAAAAACTTCTCCCAATTCTCTTTCCAGATTTTGAAGAATCCGCTGGGCCTTGCCTAAAGAATATGCGAAAAGGACAGAATTTCTCCCATCTGCTGCATTTCCTTTCCACCAGGAATTGATCTGAGAGAAAATCTCAGCCTGGCTTTCCCATTTATAAATCGGAAGTCCAAAGGTGCATTCAGAAACAAATTCATGGCATTTCACAGGCTCAAAAGCTGTGGAAAGTCCATCCGTTTCAACTTTGTAATCTCCGCTGACCACAGCCACTTTTCCTTTGTATTCCAATCTGACCTGAGCCGAACCCGGGATGTGGCCCGCCGGATGCAGTGAAAGTTTAACTCCGTTAATGTCCAATGATTCTCCATATTCGACAGTTTCGAGATTTATTTCCGATCCCAATCTCAGTTTCATCACCTCAGCGGAATGAGGATGAGCGAGGTAATGCTTCATCCCCCAGCGTGAATGATCTGAATGTGCATGTGTGATTACCGCCCTATCCACAGCTTTCCAGGGATCTATGAAGATTCCTGCAGGTGGGCAAAAAAGTCCGGATTCAGTGAGTTCTAGCAGGTTCAATGGAATGTCGGATTTGGGAATAGGTAAAACTGATTGAGGAATAAAAAACGAGGGTTTCTTTTTTCTCAGAATAAATAAAGATTCAATCAAAAATCAGGCGATTATGAATCATTAAATCCGAAATCGAAAATCTGAAATCATCAATCGCGAATTTCCTCTACTGTTTTATCCGGCTTTGCGTAGCTCAATCGTGCTAGCTTCCTGCCGACATGATACTCGTCGAGTCCGGAAACTGTCACCGTATCGAGTGCATTTAAATCCAAAGATCCATCGGTCCTGAGCCCTATTTCGTCTACATAGATTTCTTCGATACTCGCAATCAATAAAATGGTCTGATTGACATGAAGTGTTTGCGTTTCGATCAGCTTACAAGCGAGTTTAAGAGTGCTTTTCCTAACGAAAGGTGCAAAGAACTCATTCAGGTATTCAGGTTCGATCCCTATTTTCTCAAACTCAGATCCTTCCCATCTTGCTGAAGCCCAATGCGCTTCTTTGTAAAACTCAGAAGTCACATGGTTTAGCGTAAAAAATTGGGTTCCTAAAATATTACTTAGCGTATGACGGACCACCGTATCGGGTCTGAATAGTACTCCAACTGATGGAGGATTGGCTCCAATGTGAAAAACCTGGGAAAAAGGAGCCAGATTGGTGAGTCCAACTTCACTCTTGGTTCCGATGAGATTAAGACTCTTATATCCCGAAAGGCAATTGATAAGATTTCTCCTATAAGAAGAATCTGATCCTAAAATCTCCTCCTTGTCAAAATGACGTATCATTTTTTGATTGCTTCTTCAATCGAATCGCAGTATTTAATGTCCAGCTGATCGATGATGTTGTCAGGATAATTTTGGACTATCTGGTCTTTTGCAATTTGAACCATTTTCTCAAACCATTTTTCCGCGGGAAGAATCTTACGGTGAGTTTTCAATCCGTAGGCCAGCATATCTTTTTTCCAATGGATAAAATACCATTCCATAGTTGGCTGGTGAAAAGCTCTCAGAGATCGTTTGTCGAAAATGAATTTCTCGTAATCTCCAGCTTTGACAATTTCACCGATTTGTAAGAACGCTTCTTTGAAATCCTCGATTGGAACATAATCGGCGAGCAATTCGCAAATGATTATTTTAAGTTCAGCATTGATCAGCACTCTCGTGTATTTTTCCTCAAATACCAATTCAAAATCTCGGGTTTCGGAAGGAAATAGGGTTTCGTTCATGGCAGTGATGAATTAATAAACAGAACTTTTTTGCTTAATTTGTGAAATAGACATTTCTTTCTTGAATTGCTCCAATCCCAATTCCAGATTATTGGCATATTCAAGAGTAGTCCTCATCATATCTTGCTGGGATTGAATTTGCTCCTTCAATCTCGACAATTCCTTGTTGACATCAGCCAGTTTTTGTTCGTAATTTTTTGTAAGCCTTTCCTTTTCGAGTTGGGCCTTCCTCAACTCTTCCCTAAACAAAAGGAATGATTCAGGTGGTGTCTTCATAATCACAGCTCGTTCATCTCGGGACCGTACCCGAGTACTTGACACATTTTTCAAGAAAATGTTTAAAAAATTATTTGAGAGATGACATTCCCCCATCCAGATGGAGTATTTGACCAGTCATCCAAGATGATTGCTGTGAAAGCAGGAATACCGTGGATGTTGCAATATCATCCGGTGTTCCAATTCTTCCAAGGGGATGGCGCCTGTTTGAAGCCTCTTTTTTCTCTTCAGTAGAAAGTAACGCTGAAGCCAGCGGTGTATCAGTAAGCGATGGTGCAATAGCGTTCACTCGAATGTGGGAGGGTGCCCACTCAGCTGCTAAGGATCTTGTCAAACCCTCAATTGCTCCTTTGGCAGATGCAATTCCCGAATGGAAACCCATTCCAGTCTGCACAGCAACGGTACTGTAAAGTACCACGGACGCCTGATCTGACTTTTTTAATCCTTTCATGCATGCCTGAAGCACTCTCACTGCTCCCAAAAAATTAACTTCCAGTTCTTGCTGGAAATCAGCAATCGAAATTCTGTGAAAAGGCTTGAGATTGATCGTTCCTGGACAATAAACCACTCCATCTATTACCTCAGGCAGATTTGGGATAGTTTCAAAATCTTTGGAGGTATCCAAAGCTTCGGTTCCTTCCCCGCTTTTGGAATACAAAAACAGATTTGCTCCCTGCTCTTTCAAATTTTGGGCTGTGGCCTGACCTATTCCGGAGTTTCCACCGACGATTACAATATTCTTTCCTTTCATGTGTTTATAATTTTTTCTTTATGGCCACATGGAATCTCGCATTTTGGAAAATCATTCCAGTGTGTGACGTTATTCGTCATGCTCGATTGCACATGATTATAATTTGATTTTAAAGGCCATCCCGATCGCTAACGGGAGGAATCTCGCACGGATGTCAATCATTCGTCTTTGAGACTTCTGCGTCATGCTCGATTTAATGGCATTTTCGATTTATTAATGAAAGTGCGTTAAGGGTGATTTTGTTTGAGTTTGAACACAAAAAAACCGGGTACTTTACCCGGTTTTCAGTTGGTTTTGATTTTATGTAATTTTTACTTTTTCAAACTAATAAACTTCAGAAACTCATTTCTCGATTGTTCATCTGTTTCAAATTTTCCTGAAAAAAATGAAGTCACAGTGGAACTATTAGTATCATTCACGCCTCGGGAACTCACGCACATGTGGTAGGCATCCATGATCACCGCTACGTCTTCTGTACCCAAAGCTTCTTTGAGCTCATTCCCGATTTGCATGGTCAATCTTTCCTGAACCTGCGGTCTCTTAGAATAGTATTGAACGATCCTGTTGATTTTAGAAAGTCCGATCACATCTCCACTTGATATATATGCCACATGCGCTTTTCCGTATATTGGCACGAAGTGATGCTCGCAATGAGAATGAAAGGTTATGTCTTTTTCAACAAGCATCTGATTATACTTATACTTGTTTTCAAAAAGTTTGGCAACTGGCTTATTTTTAGGATTCAACCCGCTGAAAACTTCTTTGACATACATTTTAGCAACTCTATGGGGAGTGCCTTTCAAACTGTCATCTGTAAGATCCAGTCCCAATATGTGCATGATTTCTCTGAAATGCTTCTCAATCAATTCAACTTTTAGATCGTCATCGATCTCAAAAGCATCTTCTCTCAAAGGTGTTTGAAGGGAAGTTCCTGCATGCTCTTCACCTATTTCTTCGAATGAAGCCCGGGCTATTTCAATTCCCATCGTATTCAACATAGTTTCTTTCTGTTTCATAAAGCCGAATCGTTAATTCGAATTTCCAATCAATTTTTTCTCTTAAAATATTCCAAATAACCACTGCAATATTCTCAGCGGATGGGTTAAGATTGCGAAATTCATCGGTATCCAAGTTTAAGTTTTTATGGTCAAATTTATTCAAGACATGTTCTTTGGTTAGATCACTCAACAGCTTCATGTCATATACATACCCGGTTTCCGGGTCAATCTCTCCTTTCACTACTACAATTAACTCGTAATTGTGCCCGTGAAAATTAGGGTTATTGCACTTACCAAAAACAGCCTGATTTTTCTCATCCGACCACTCAGGATTGTTCAATCTATGCGCTGAATTAAAATGCTCTTTTCTAAATACAGATACTTTCATTGGTGTCTTGAACTGCAGATTTTTTCTTTTTGTTTAATTTTTTTTTGATTTCTTTAAACAAGATCATCAATGACTTGCTATTCAGTGAATTAGTTTTAATTAAAGAACAGTAAAATTATGGAATAATCTTTGTCAGAAATTTATTAGATTTCTTCCGATCAATCTGAACGAAAAAACCATTAGAATTGGTTCCTAAGCAGGAATGGGAATTTAAAGCTTGAGAACTTAAACTTCTGCCAATCAATAGTTTTGGCCTTCTGAGTTTAGAAGGTTATTTTGTAACTTCAACCGCCAACTATGATTACACCAAACATTCTTATCCCGTTTTTATGGATGATAAACCTCTCTGATCTAAGTTCAGAATTAGTAAAAAGTACTCCAACAGAATTAAACAAATTAGAAATCCTTTACAACTCCCTTTCAATAAGTTCTTCTCAATTGCCCTCAAAGGAGGTTTTGGAGTTGGCAATGGAAGGATGGGAAAAACTGGAGAATGACCTGAAATCGCCAATTTTAACTGTTATAGATTTTAGTCTTCCATCGACAGAAAAGAGGCTCTGGGTCATTGATCCCGCGAAAGGCCTGATATTACACCACTCAGTTGTCGCACATGGCAGAAATTCCGGAGAATTACTTGCAAAGACTTTTTCAAACCAACCGGAATCCTTTCAAAGCAGTCTCGGTTTTTACAAAACGGCCGAAACCTACCAGGGAAAGCACGGCTACTCACTGAGGCTGGATGGTTTGGAAAAAGGATTCAACGATCAGGCAAGAAACAGAGCGATCGTGATTCACGGAGCTGATTATGCGAAAGAAGAATTTGCCAAATCTACCGGCAGATTAGGCAGAAGTCTCGGATGTCCGGCCTTGCCACCTGAGCTTTCTGCGAAAGTTATTGACCTGATCAAAGATGGTTCACTCCTGTTTATTTACGGAAAAGACGATTCTTACTTACAGCAATCCTATTTGCTTCAGCCCTGATTACTTCTTCAAAGCCGCTAGAACTTCCCCGTCCCTACCATAAATATCAGGACGAAAATGTGCCTGTCCCCGGGAGTCTGCCCAAAAAGTAAGATAAAGTAAGACGACAGGAATTTCCCGATTCAAGTTTACAATCTGTTCTTTTGACTGATTCATGGCTTGCCTGATTTTTTCGTCTGTCCAAGATGAATCTTCGCTCAGCAGAATTTTAGCCAATTTTTCCGGATTTTGAAGCCTTATGCATCCATGACTCAGGGCACGATCTTCTCTTTCAAACAGACTTTTTGAGGGTGTATCATGGAGATAGACGCTGTGTTTATTCGGAAACATGAACTTAACCAAGCCCAAAGAATTATCTCCCCCGGGCTTTTGTCTGATCATGTAGGGAAAGGATTTGGAAGACCAGTTGACAGTCGAGGGATCCACTAGTTTACCTGAATGCGTGACCACTTCCATATTCTTTTGCCTCAAATAATTGGGATTTCTGCGAATACTCGGGATGATTTCATTTTTGGCAATCGAGGTTGGAATATTCCAATAAGGGCTAAAAACGATGTATTTCATCGGAGCGCTGAAAATCGGAGACGCATGGTATTGCTTACCCACAATCACTTTTCCTGAAAATATCGTATCACCTTTGCTCAGGTAATCAAGATGGAAGTTTGCGATGTTTACAAGAATCATTTCCGAATCTCGTAAAGAATCAGGCAGCCACCGAAGTCGCTCCATATTTACAGCGGCTTTATCCATCAGGTTTAGGGGAGATTGATTGAGCGCAGTGACTGTCATTTTCCCCAAAGCTCCATCGGGTTCCATTCCGTTTCTTTTTTGGAATAACTTTACAGCTACCATCATGGCCGAATCGTAAAGCTTGGGATCCGGGACAGAATCCAGCGATAAATAACCCCAGAAAATCAAGCGTTGTCTCAGGGCAATGACAGAATTGCCCGACTCACCTACTTTTAGGGTTTTATCGACTTTGACAGGACTCCAATCCGTGGAATCGGACTTTCTTCGCTCATCCAATGCTCGAATTACTTCCCTCCCTTTGCGATAAATATTGAAACTTGGGTAGAGAGACTCCAGGCTTTTTCGGATCGAACCGCTTTGCAAACCAGCCTCCAAAAGTTCGACGTAATTAACTTTGGGCCCTTTCCGGGTGATTTCCCAATTTGAATCGAACTTGGTAGGATCCACTTTTCCCAGCTCCAGATGAGATGCCAAATGAAAAAAAGCATCACTCATCAGTAAGTCAAAATCAGCTAAATCAGACACCGTGTTTTCAGAGTTGTTTTTTTTGTTGGATTCGAATGATGCAAAAAATGATTCCAGCAAGGCTAAATTATAGTCATCAGGATCCAACCCGTCAAATTGAGCTTGCTTAATTTCAAATCTTAATTCGTAGGATATTTCGGTTACAATTCCGTCGGCTGACCATGCTTCATGGAAAGTTCTTTCCACATAAAATGATTGGATTTCATCTGAAGCAGAAAGGTTCTTTTGCCTCAGGGTGATGGGCTGTCCAGGTTCGCTCTTTTCAACCCTAAGGCGAATCTGATCCTGAATTTCGGTCTGAGAAACACGCTCATTGGCCCAAAGCAAAATAGGTAAAACCCCCAGGAATAAAGTAAAAATGGTTTTTCGAAGCATAGAAACAATTGAATCAAAATTTTCTACAAAATTAGATTTATCCTTCAAAAAACCATTTTCTTTTCTAGTCAGAGACCGAAGGTTTACTTCGGTTCTGCTTATTTTCTCATTGCCTGGAGTACTTCCTGATCCCGATTGTAAATATCGGATCTGAAATGTGGTGCTCCATTGGAGTCAGCCCAAAATGTCATGTAAAATATTACAACCGGGATGTTTTTCTTCAGGTCAACAATCTGCTCTTCCTCCTGATTCATAGCCTTATTTATTTTCTCAAGCGTCCAGGAAGGATCATCCTGAAGCAAGAGTTGCGCAAATTTTTCAGGATCCTGAATACGAATGCAACCGTGACTTAAAGCTCGGTTTTCCAATTCAAATAAACTTCTCGCCGGAGTATCGTGGATATAAATGCTGTGCTCATTTGGGAACATAAACTTCACCAAACCAAGGGAATTTGATCCTCCCGGCTTTTGACGAATCAGATATGGAAAAGGATCTGCGGACCATTTAATGGATTTTGGATCGACTACTTCACCGGAACTAGTGACGACCTCCATGTTTTTTTGACCCAGATACTTTGGGTTTTTTAGTACGGCAGGAATGATTTCATCCTCGGTGATCGACTTAGGAATATTCCAATACGGACTGAATGCGATGTACGTCATCGGTGCGGTAAATATTGGTGAAGCATTGAATTCCTTCCCCACGATTACTTTTGCAGTCAGAATCGTATCGAGCTTATTGAGATAGTCCAACTGATAATTGGCAATATTAACAAGTATCAATTCTGCATCTCTGAGCGTATCTGGCAGCCAGCGCAATCTTTCCAGATTTACTGAGGCGATATCCATCAGGTTGGAAGGGGAGTTATTTAGACTTTCGGCGGTCAAATTCCCTATCGTCCCGTCCGGCTCCATCCCATTATTCTTCTGGTATCTTTTCAAACCTTCCTCCATCTGCGAATCAAAAACCAATGGATTTTTAACATCATACGGCTTCAGGAATTCCCAAAAAATCAACCTGTCTCTTAAGCCTGGAATTGAAGCGTGGCTATTTCCCAATTTGAGAGACTTTTCCAAATTGACAGTTTTCCAAACAAGCGTGTCAACTTTGCTTTTTTCATCAAGATCCCGAATTACTTCTCTGCCCTTTTTATAGATTTTAAAATCGGGATATAAGCTTTCAAGACCATCTTTTATCGATCCTTTTCGGATTGACTCATTCAAAAGCTCGTTGTAGTTGGTACTTGGAGTATTTACCCCGAGTTCCCATTCAGACTTAAGTGCGCTTGGGTCGATTTTTCCGATTTCAAGATCTCTCGCAAGCTCGAAAAAAGCATCTGTAAGCATCAGATCCAAATCAGCCAATTCAGCAAAAGGCTTGGCTTTTAGCTTACCTTTCTTATCTGAAATCGCCTGAAAGAGAACTTCAATATCTGCAGAATGATAATCTTCCGGATTGAGTCCATCGTACTTGGATTCTGCAATTTCTAATTTGAGTTCCTCACCAAGTTTGGTAAGCTTGCCGTTTTTGGACCAAGCCTCAGCAAAGTCTCTTTCTTCGTAAAAAAGTCGTATCTCTTCGCTCGATCCAAGTAATCTATCCCCTATTTTTAATTGTAATTCGGAAGTTTCACTTTCCAGTCTGGTTTGTAATTCATCAGTTAAATCTGATTTTTTATTAATTAGAGTAACCCAGAGAATACCCAAAATCGCACCTACTACTAATACACTAACTATTACTTTTTTCATACAAGGGTTTACAGAATCACTCCACCTGGAAGTCCTGATATTTTCTTCCCAAAACCCATGCTTCTTTTAGCATAATGAGAAAATCTCCCATTCTATGAAGAGGAATTAAGTTTGGTCCGTCACTAAGTGCTTTTGCAGGCTCTGGGTGCGTCTCAATGAAAAATCCGTCAATTCCAGTAGCTGCGGCAGCTCTTGCCAGAATTGGGGCAAATTCTCTCTGTCCTCCGCTTGTTCCTCCCTGTCCTCCGGGCTGCTGGACTGAGTGCGTTATATCAAAAACAACGGGAGCAAATTGTCGCATAATCGGCAATCCACGCATATCTACCACCAAATTGTGATACCCTAGAGAAAATCCCCGCTCAGTCAGGCAGACATTCTCATTGCCCGTTGAGCGAACTTTGGTCACCGCGTATTGCATGTCTTCAGGAGCCATGAACTGACCCCGCTTGATCTTCACGGCTTTCCCAGTCTGGCCCGCGGCCAGAAGCAAATCTGTCTGTCGACAAAGAAATGCCGGAATCTGAAGTACATCCACCACTTCTGCTACTTCGGCTGCCTGGTAGCTCTCGTGAATATCAGTCACCAAAGGAACATTCAGTGCTTTGCCCACTCGCTGCAAAACCTCAAGTGACTTGTCCATCCCTATACTTCGGAATGAGCCGGATGAAGTCCTGTTTGCTTTATCAAAAGAAGCTTTGAAAACATATGAAAAACCGTGTTCATCCGCCCATGCTTTGACTTTAGTTCCGATCTCGAGGCAAATATCATAACTCTCCACAGCACAGGGACCTGAAAAAAGTACAGGCTTATCGGTTCCCAAAATCACATCATCAGTGATTTTCATGGGTTTAGTATTTCTGATCATGATTCTTTTTTGGATAGATTTTCTAGGATGGGAATTAAAAGACCTTTGGAATGGAGGATTAAATCTGCGACTTCACGAAAAACTCCTTTGCCTCCGGCGAAAGAAGAAATGAAGTGAGCATGTGGCTTGACATATTCCAGCGCATCAGAAGGCACTATTGCAAAACCTACTTTTGACAAAATCGGCAAATCAATCAGATCATCGCCAATAAATGCGACTTCTTCCGGACTTATTTCCAATGTTTCCAGCAAATCCTGGAGCTTTTTGCCCTTGTCTTTCACTCCGTGATAATGGAAGTCGAACTTCAGTTCTTCGCAGCGATTTTCTACTACTTGTGAAGCTCGGCCCGTGATGGCACCGACCATGATTTTACTTTTGCGCAGATATTGGACGATGTAGCCGTCCTTCACATTGAACTTTTTATACTCTGTACCGAGATCGTCATAGATAATTCCTCCGTCTGTGAGGACACCATCTATATCTGTAATGAGAAGTTTGATATTTCTGGCGCGCTGCCAGTTTTCTTCAGAAACTGAGCTGAAATAGTCCTGAATTATTTTTTCTGTTTCCATTGAATCGAATAAAGGTCAAGTCTTCTTTGCTCCAGGTTTCTTACGCTTCCTGCCTTGCGCTGCTTGGTCAGCAAGTCCAGATCCACGTCAGCGACGATAATAGTTTCCTCGTTTTCGGAGGCTTGCGCAACCACTGCATCATGGGGAAAGGAGAAATCCGAAGGCGAGAAAATCGCGGCCTGAGAATATTGAATATCCATGTTCTCCACTTTCGGAAGATTCCCGACCGAACCGGTAATAGCCACGTAGCATTCATTCTCGATGGCCCGGGATTTCGCACATGTATTTACACGGAGGAAGGCATTTTTGGTATCAGTCCAAAACGGCACAAAAAGTATATCCATTTCTTGCTCCGCGAGGATTCTTCCCAGTTCGGGGAATTCCACGTCATAGCAAATCAAAATTCCAATTCGGCCTGCATCTGTCTCAAACACGTTGATTCCATTGCCTCCCTGAAGTCCCCAATAGGAAGCCTCGTCCGGGGTAATGTGAAGCTTGTATTGCTTACCGTGAGTACCATCACGGCGGCAGAGGTAACTCACATTTCGGAGTTTTTTGCCATCGTATTCCGGCATCGATCCGGCAATTATATTCACGTTATAAGAAACTGCGAGGTCACTCATTCGACTTACGATCTCGTCTGTATAGTCTGCAAGATTACGGATTGCCTCGGAGGCATCCATATCGTTGAACTCGGCCAGCAAAGG
>JBILPR010000045.1:0-20740 GCA_044373795.1 Algoriphagus sp.
AGTTAGATATCTCCGGATATACAGGTTTCAATTTTCCAAAATAGGCAAGATTGGATTCTTTATGCCAGCTGATCTTTGTAGATTTAACCAAAGTCTAACTTGAATGTAAATGAAAAACTGGATTTATGGTTTCGTGATAGTAATTGCCTCGCAAGGATGCGGCCCTCAGGAGCGAGTTTCGAAAGAAGTATTTGATGCGGTGAATAAAAATATGGAAGTAAAAAAGCTTTCTGAGTCGGAGATAATACAGGAAGGGATGCTTTGGGGTGATTCAATAAGTACTGAAGCGCAAAAACAACTTATTTCTAATCTGCAAAAAGCAATCGAAGAAAAAGGAGTTGCCGGAGCTATTGGATTTTGCAATGTCGAGGCATTGCCGATTTTGAAATCTATAAGCGAAAAACATGGAGTGACGATCCGAAGAGCCTCAAACCGGTATCGAAATCCGGCAGACCAACCGGATGCAGATGAAGCTAAAATTCTGGATGCCTACGAATACAACGCTGAAAATGGAATTAAGAATGATCCTAATATTCAGAAAATAGAGGGAGGAGAAGTTTACCTGTATACGAAAGCCATTGTAATTCCCGGAGCTTTTTGCCTGAGCTGTCACGGCGATCCGGATAAGGAAATAGATGCTAAAACTCTTGCCGAAATAAACACCTTGTATCCATCTGACAAAGCAACAGGCCATAAAGTCGGAGATTTGAGGGGAATGTGGTCAATTAAAATCCCTAAAAAAGAAGTGGTTGGAAGATTGTAATTCCAATCCCTGATTTCTCAAATGCTATGATCTTGAGGGGGATATTTTCAATGTTGCCTATAGTTTAATTAAACAATTGATTTTGCTTGAGCTGATACTGTCGGATCATCGGTCTGCCAACCCGTTTAATAAAAGGAATTAGTTTACAGGTAGAAAGGGGTACACACAAAAAATTTAATCCATTAATTTTTTAATAGCATTTAGAGTTTAAATTTTTAGATTTCTCAACGTTTGTTTTGATGAATATCTAAATAATAAAATATTTTTTTGTGTTATTGATCTAATACCGCAAAATACAGTCAGAAATTAGCTGAAAACAATCAGTATTTACTTTTTTAATTTTTGACATTGGTCTAATTAATAGATCATTCATAAATCCCAAAATTCAAACTATGATAAAAATTCATTTATTAAAGCTTTTTAGCTTAACCTTTTTATTGTGCCTCAGCATAGTCGCGACGGCATTTGCCCAGACCAGGGAGGTGTCTGGGGTTGTTATTTCAGGGGAAGATAATTTACCGTTGCCGGGTGTTTCTGTCCTGATCAAAGGAACGACTACAGGAACTGTAACTGATGTAGACGGCCGGTTTAAAATCAATGTTGCTGAGCAGAATGCTGTCTTAATCCTTTCTTTTATTGGGTTTGAATCATTGGAAGTTCCCATTGGTAACAGCAGCACCTTTGATTTGGTCTTAAAGCCAGACATGAAATCGCTCGAGGAAGTGATTGTTGTGGGTTATGGTGAGCAGAAAAAGGAAACAATTACAGGGGCAGTTGCCAGTGTGAAAGGAAGAGAATTAGCCAAATCACCTTCCGTCAATTTATCTAACTCCATTGCAGGTCGAATGCCAGGTGTAACTGCTGTAAACAGAAGCGGTGAACCAGGTAATGACGGGTCCAACATTCGTATTCGAGGGTCAAACACACTTGGAAACAACGATGCATTGATCGTAATCGATGGAGTGCCTGCGAGAGCAGGCGGCCTTGATCGGCTCAATCCAAATGATATTGAAAGTATTTCGGTTCTGAAAGATGCCTCTGCGGCTATTTACGGTTCCCGAGCTGCTAACGGAGTAATACTTGTAACGACCAAAAGAGGTCTGAACGGTAAACCTGAACTTTCTTTTCAGGTCAATCAAGGATGGGCTCAACCAACGGTTGTTCCCGATCTTGCAAATGCAGCTCAGTATGCAGGGATGTTGAACGATTTGGACATTTACGGCTTGCCTGTTTCCGAATGGAATGCAGCAAATCAGGCTTACAAACAAGCAGGAACTTATACCAGACCGAATGGTCAGATAAGAAATGCACCGTATAAGCCTAATGAATTGGAATTATATCGAAATGGATCGGATCCATGGAACTATCCTAATACTGATTGGTACAAAGAAACTCTGAAGACCTGGTCTCCTCAGTCAAGATTCAATGTGCAATTGGCGGGCGGTAACGATAACGTGAAATATCTGACGTCGATTGGTCATCAAAACCAAGATGGCTATTACAAGCAATCTGCTACCGGGTATAAACAGTATGATATCCGTATGAATGTCGATGCTACCATCAACAAATATGTAAAAGTTGGTGTGGGCTTTATGGGCAGAGAAGAACAAAGATTCTTCCCAACCAGGTCTGCAGGAGCGATTTTCCGAATGCAAATGAGAGGAAAGCCAAATCAGCCGGCTTTCTGGCCAAATGGACTTCCGGGACCTGATATCGAAAACGGTGAAAACCCTGTAGTAATCACAACCGATCAGACAGGATACAACCGGGATACTCGTGATTACATCCAGACAAACGGTACGATAGAAATAAAAATCCCGGGTGTAGAAGGATTGAAAATCACAGGTACAGCTGCTGTGGACAAAACCATGCAATTCAATAAGGTTTGGCAAATTCCCTGGACACTTTATGAAAAAGGAAAAACCTTTGAAGCAGATGGCGTAACCCCAGTTCTGGTTCCAAGTAAAAGAGGTCCGGCTGAGCCAAACCTCACTGAGGCAAATATTAATCAGTTAAATATCCTTCTGGGAACAGTGGTTAGCTATGAGAAAACCATAAACAACGACCATAATATCAATGTGCTTGCTGGTTTTAACAAAGAAACAGTCGAGGGAAATAATTTCAATGCATTCAGAAGATATTTCATCTCTTCGACGATTGATCAGATGTTTGCCGGCGGTGATTTGGAGAAAAACAACGGTGGTGGAGCATTTGAGAGAGCTCGTTTAAACTATTTCGGTCGTGTTGCCTACAATTACAAAGAAAAATATCTGGCTGAATTCCTTTGGAGATACGATGGATCTTACATTTTTCCTGAAAATACCCGTTATGGTTTCTTTCCTGGGGTCATGTTGGGTTGGGTAGTTTCTGACGAGAATTTCTGGAAAAACTCTCTTGGCAATACGTTTGACTTCTTCAAAATCAGAGGTTCTTGGGGTCAGTTGGGTAATGATCAAATCTTCTTTGGCGGACAATTACAAGAATATCAGTTCCTTTCAACATATGGATTTAGTTCTCATATTGTTAATGGTAATGAAGTAAAAACCTTGTTGGAAAGACGTGTGCCAAATGAAAGTATTACCTGGGAGATTGCAAACAACTCAAACCTCGGTTTTGAAGGCCAATTTTTGGATGGAAAAGTCTTCTTCGAATTTGATCTTTTCTACAACAAGCGAACAAATATCCTTTGGCAGAAAAATGCCTCTGTTCCTCAGAGTACAGGTCTGATTCTTCCAGCTGAGAATATCGGGGAAGTTGAAAACAAAGGTTTCGATTTGAACCTCGGTTACAGAGGTAATATTGGAGAAATGACCTATTCTGTAGGTGTAAACGGTGGTTATGCTAAGAACAAAATCTTATTCTGGGATGAAGCACCGGGAGCGCCTGACTGGCAGAGATCTACCGGTAAGCCGATGAACACCTTCCTGGTTTACCAATACGATGGAGTATTTGCTACCCAAGAGGATATCAATTCAAATCCTTTAAGTTATGCAGCAATTACGAACAACCTACGTCCTGGTGATATGAAGTACAAGGACTACGATGGTGACGGTAAAATCACTCCCGATGACCGAGTAAGAATGGATAACAATGATATTCCCCTATTCCAGGGTGGTTTTACCATGAACATGGCAATGAAAAATTTCGACCTTTCTATTTTGTTCCAAGGGGCATTAGGCGCCAAACAATATGTAAGTGCGGGTGAATCCGGAAACATTGGTAACTACTTGTCGGAGATTCATGATAATCGCTGGACAATCGATAATCCTAGTTCAGAACATCCAAGAATTGCCAATAGAAGTGATCAATACTTTTCTGGTGGTAATACTTATTGGTTCAGAAGCAACGATTACCTCCGATTGAAGAACGTTGAGTTGGGCTACAATCTGCCAACACAAATATCTGAAAAAGTGGGGGTAAAAAATTTGCGTCTTTATGTGAATGGATTAAACCTGTTCACTTGGGATAAGCTGAAAGTATACGATCCTGAGACCGTAAGTTCTACAGGTCAGTATTATCCTCAGGCCAGAATTATCAGCACCGGTCTTAATGTCACTTTCTAACATTTGTCTATCATGAGAAGAATAAATAAATATTTAGCTTTTCTGCTTGTAGCTTCTTTTACTATCACGTCTTGTAATGATGATTTTCTGGATACGAAGCCTTTGGGTGAAGTGTCTGAATCCAGCGTTTGGACTGATCTTGCTCTTGCAGAAGCCTTTGTTGTTGGGATTTATCAAGGCCTCGGAAATGGCGGTTTTGATGAGCAGATGTTGGCATCGCTTACAGATGAATCGATGTTTACCCACCCGGGACGTGGTATTACCACTTTTACTGAAGCCCGATCAAATCCGGAAGATATCGGATGGGTTAATAATACGATTAACTGGCCTAATATGTATTCTCGTATAAGGGCAACTAATCTGGCAATTGCAAAAATGACTGATGCGAAGTTCCCCCATACCGGTGCGAGTGTTGATCGCTTGGTGGGTGAAGCAAAGTTCATGAGAGCATATTATTATCATCAGTTGCTTCGCTATTATGGTGGCGTTCCAATCATTGATTTCCCTTATGAGTTGGGAGCTGAAACTTTTGATGCTCCAAGAAATTCCTATGAAGAGTGTGTAAACTTTATCGTCAAAGATTTGGATGAAGCGGCAGCACTTTTAAAAGGCAAAACAGCCTTAAGAGGAAGAGCTGGTGAGGTTTCAGTTTTAGCATTGAAATCTCGTGTATTGCTCTATGCAGCAAGTGATCTGCATGATGGTCCAACTGCAAAAGCGAAGTCTACGGCTCTTGCAGCCTACCCTAATTTGGCTTTGGTAGCATATACTTCTGGTAACAGAATGGAAAGATGGCAAAAAGCTCAGGCAGCTGCTAAAGCCGTCCTTGATTTGACTACCGGAAACCAGATGGGTCTTTCTGCTCCTGTATCTCAGGAAGTAGGGATTCAAAATTATATCAACAATTCTATGGCTAGAAATGGTGGTGAAAGGGAAATCCTCTTAGGTAGATATTTCATCAATGCTAAGCAAGAAGGTGGTGGACGACAAGGTCTTTTTAATGGTCCAAATGGTTACAATAACTGGGCAGGGAATACCCCTGTACAATTGTTGATCGATGATTATGAAATGATGGACGGAACAGAATTTTCTTGGTCAAATGAAGAACACGCAAAAGCTCCTTACAATAAAAGAGATGCAAGATTCTATGCATCAATTCTTTACGATGGGGCACAGTGGAAGCCAAGAGCAACGGCTAATGCACCAAGAGATCCGCTTGGCCAAATCCAGACAGGTACTTATGATGTGACTAACAGCTCCGGAGCAAAAGTGAATCACTTTGGTCTTGATACAAGAAAAAGCCCGATTGAGGACTGGAATGGCAGCTACACCGGTTATTACATCCGTAAGTTTATCGATCCAAGCCCTGCTATCGTAGATCAGAACACCTGGCAGCAAATTCCTTGGCCAACTTTAAGATTTACTGAGGCGGTTCTTAACTATGTAGAAGCATCAATCGAATTGGGTCAGGAAGCCGAAGCTAAAAACTGGTTAAACCAAATCCGATTCAGAGTGGGTATGCCTGCTGTCACAGAATCCGGGGAGGCTTTGAAAGAGCGCTACAGAAATGAGCGTAGAGTCGAGATGGCTTACGAAGAGCAGAGATACCATGATGTTCGGCGCTGGATGATTGCTCCGTCGACTCAGGGCAGAAAAGCCAATGGTATTAATATAACAGGTACACTCAAGCCGGGTAAAACACTTTCAACATACCGCTACGATCCCGAATTCTACAGTTATGTATATAAGGTAATTGACATGGATCCAGGTAAGGAAAACAGAGCTTGGTTGGATAAAATGTACTATATCCCAATTCAGCGGGATGAAATGAACAGAAACGACATGCTTGTTCAAAATCCGGGTTACTAAAAATCCTTCTTAATTTGTCTGAGCTATCCCGATTGGGGTGGCTCAGACTTATTCTTATGAAAAAATTACCCCTGTCCGGTTTACTTCTTTTAAGTAGTTTATTTATTTTTTCCTGCAAAAAAGCAGCAGATCCTAATACCACAATACCTTCTGAGGTTTCTGATCCCCTTTTTCAATTACTTAAGTCTTCCCAAACGGGTATTACTTTTTCAAATAAAATCGAGGAAAACCTCAATCTCAATGTCCTGATGTATGAATATCTCTACAATGGCGGAGGCGTCGCAGTTGGCGATCTCAATCAAGACGGATTGGATGACATATATTTTTCTGCTAATGTCAGCCAAAATCATCTTTATCTGAACCAGGGAAAGTTGAAATTCAAAGAGATAGCTCAAGCTGCCGGTGTCTCCGGAAGACAAGGTCCCTGGAAAACAGGCGTGGTCTTCGTAGATATCAATGGTGACCAAAAACTTGATATTTACCTCCTTCACTCCGGCGCTTTGCCTCCTGACAAACGAAAAAATGAGCTTTTTGTCAATCAGGGCAATGATCCAAACGGCATCCCTTTTTTTAAAGAAATGGCTGAAGAATTTGGAATAGCATCCACTGCTCCAAGTACCTCTGCGAGCTTTTTCGACTATGATCTGGATGGAGATTTAGACCTTTTCCTCCTGAATCACAATACGAAGTCAGTTCAAAACCATGACGCTACTGTCACCAATTCATTATTGAAAGAAAAGCACGAGGCTGGTTCCCAGCTCTTTGAAAACCAAAAAGGGAAATTTATCGAAGTGACCGAAAAAGCAGGAATATCCAGTTCGAGTCTCTCTTATGGATTGGGATTGTCTGTTGCGGATATCAATGCAGATGGATGGCCGGATATCTACATTGGCAATGATTACACCATGCCTGATTACCTCTACATCAATCAAAAGAACGGAACCTTTAAAGATGAAATCCGGACTTTGCTGGATCATGTTTCCCATTTTTCCATGGGAAATGACATCGCCGATATCAATAACGACGGGTTGCTGGATATTTTCACATTGGACATGCTCCCTGAAGGCAATCAGCGACAAAAACAATTGCTTTCTCCTGACAATTTTGAGCTTTTCCAACTCAATGTGGATCGGGGATTTCACTATCAGTACATGCGCAATATGTTACACGTGAATACGGGTAATGGCTCGTTTCAGGAAATTGGTCAGCTTTCCGGAATTTCAAACACAGACTGGAGTTGGTCAGCACTTTTTGCAGATCTTGACAATGATGGATGGAAAGACCTCTATGTCACCAATGGCTATCTGCGTGACTACAACAATCAGGACTTCCTGAAATACATGGATGATTATGTCCGAACATCCGGCGGGCAACTCAAGCGGGAGGATTTGCTTAATCTGGTGAAATCAATGACTTCGTCAAATCTCACTAATTACACTTTCAGCAACAAGGGCGACTTGACTTTTGAAAACGTATCCAATTCTTGGGGACTTACGCAAAGCTCCAACAGCAGCGGTGCTGCCTATTCTGATCTTGACAATGACGGTGACCTCGAACTGATTGTCAATAACATTAATTCCCCTGCTTTTGTCTATGAAAATCTTGCGGTGCAAAAGCAGAAAGGGAATTTCCTGAAGGTAAAGTTGGCTGGTGAAAATCAAAACACATTGGGTCAGGGAGCGATGGTAAAAGTCTTTTCGAAAGGGAAAATTCAGGCTCAGGATCAAAATCTTTATCGAGGCTACCAATCTTCAATTTCCCCGGTTTTACTTTTTGGCTTGGGCAAAGATGAAAAAGCCGACTCCGTCCATGTCCTTTGGCCTGGCGGAAAAGTTTCAATTTTGAATGATGTTCCTGCAAATCAAATTTTGACAATTCTTCAAAGTGAAGCAAAAAAAGGAGGAAGCCAGAAACAACCTTTAGTAAAACCGTTGTTGACTTCCATTGCCAGTCTTAAAGTTCCGGCAGGAATACCCGTAAATGATTTCAAAAGACAACCACTTCTGGGCCATTCGATCTCGGGCAATGGAAAAGCGATGGTACTGGAGGATTTCAATGGGGATGGTAAAAAAGATTTGTTCGTAGGAGGTGGTGCAGGAGTCAGTGGAAGAATCTTTTTTGGAACATTAGACGGGAAATTCAGTAAGCCTGACTCTATTGCTTTTGCGCCCTCAGCAATTTCTGAAGACAGCGATGCGGCAAGTTTTGATGCAAACGACGATGGTTTCCCAGATCTGGTCGTAGGAAGTGGAGGAGTTCATCAATTCCAGCTTGGAGATCAGGCGCTGCAGGACAGACTTTATTTGAACGATGGGAAAGGCAAATTTGCATTAGCGACAGGCGCTTTGCCTCAGGAGGGATTTCCTACCGGTTCTATCCATGTCCTCGACTTCAATGGAGACGGAGTTTCTGATATTTTTTCAGGTGCTCGTGTCAATCCCGGTCAGTATCCGACATCTTCCGGCGGTAGGATTTGGATAGGTGACGGAAAAGGAAAGTTCACCGATCAAACCGAAACTTTAGCGCCATCTTTCAAAAACCTGGGGATGATTACGGATTCCGAATCCGCAGACTTAAATAAGGATGGTAATCCGGAATTGATTCTTGTGGGAGATGCAATGCCGGTCATGATCTTTTCGAAGAAAGGTAAAATCTGGGAAGATGTGACGCTAACTTATTTTGAAAAGCTTGAAATCGGATATTGGAATGAGATTTTGATGGCCGATTGGGATCGGGATGGATTGCCGGAACTTTTCCTCGGAAATCATGGACTGAATACCCAACTGCGGGCAAGTGATGCAGAACCGATGGAACTTCTATACAAGGATTTTGATGCAAACGGTTCGATAGATGCGATCTTAGGCTATTACAATCAAGGTCAAAAGTACCCATCCGCAAGTCGCGATGAAGTCCTGGGTCAAGTGAATTTCCTGAAGAAAAAATACCTGAATTTCAAGAGGTATTCAGAAGCGACGATGGATAGTTTATTTACATCTGAGGAAAAAAAGGACGCTAACTCCATTTTCATCAATCGACTGAAAACTTCCTATTTTGCTTTGGCACAATCCGGAAAATTCGCCGAAAAATCAATACCCGTTCAAGGGCAGTTTTCTCCTATTTTCGCTTCCGAGGCTGTGGATATCAATGGAGACGGTAATCTCGATTTAGTACTTGGGGGAAACCTGCTTTTCTCAAAACTGAAGTTTGGCCGATACGATTCTAATCATGTAATGGTCTTGCTGGGAGACGGAAAAGGGGGTTTTGAATATCTCGGCCCCTCCCAATCGGGACTTTCTCTTAAAGGAGAAATAAGAGCGATACAAGCAATGGATGATTATTTGTTGATCGACCTGAGAGGAGAAGGAATCAGGATATTCAAATACCATTTATCAAAAGAATCTTCTAAATAGGCTTAAAATACCTTAAATTAATTTTAGAATTGCGCCCAACCCAATCTATGAAAAAGTACGTAGCCGTAGCAGGTTTTATCTTGATGAGTTTTCAGGTCGAAAACTCACTTTTTGAAGCCTATACTCAGAAAATCCCAGGAACTCAGGTGACTTTTGACATGACGCCAATTCCTGCTGGGACTTATAAAATGGGTAACAATGCTTCCAAAAACTCTGACGAAAAACCGGCTCATGAAATAACCCTTGACGCATTTTGGATGGGAACCCATGAAGTGAAATGGGATGCTTTTGAATTGTTTCTCGATAAAAACTATGAACTGGCGATTTCCGAAGAACCTATCGGAGCAATCGTAGACGGAATGACCAGGCCAAGTCTGCCCTATCTCGATATGACTTTTGGGATGGGAAAAGATGAAAAACCAGCTATCGGAATGACTCAATACGGAGCGATCCAATATTGTCACTGGCTGTATCTGAAAACCGGAATTTTCTATAGACTGCCCACTGAAGCTGAGTGGGAATATGCATCCCTTGCAGGATCTGCGGATCGTTTTTTCTTCGGAAATGATGAATCAAAACTAGCAGAATATGCTTGGACAAAAGAAAACAGCGAAGGGACTACTCAGCCTGTCGGTAAGAAGAAACCCAATCCATGGGGACTTTTCGATATCTATGGAAATGTACTTGAGTGGACTTCCGATCAATATGATCCCCAATTCTACAGCAGGTCACCCAAGGACAATCCTGTCAATCCTTCTTTGAAACTTTATCCACGGGTGGTCCGAGGAGGAAGCTATCAGACTCCTGCGGAAGGATTAAGTTCCTCGAAGCGCTTTATGAGTAAGCCGGATTGGAAGAGAATTGACCCACAGATACCGAAAAGCCAATGGTGGTTTCCAGAGGCTCCTTTCTTAGGATTGAGACTGGTGAGACCCCTTATTCCGCCTAGTCCAGAGGAAATAAAAGATTACTACACTACTGCACCAATTGCCGATTATTAACCCATAAACAACCTAGTTATGAACAATTCTAATTCTCGCAGAGACTTTATCAAAACTTCCGCTCTGGTGACGGGGGGATTGATGACATCTCCTTTTATAGTTCCGGGAGCTTACGCAGCACCGGCAAATGAACTGAAACTTGCCGTGATTGGCTGTGGAGGCCGAGGTACCGGTGCAGTTTTCCAAGCTTTTGAAACTGGTCATCCGATCAAACTTGTAGCGATGGCTGATGCTTTCCGCGATCGTCTCGATACTAGCTACAAACCAATAATGGAGAAATATGGCGCAGGAAAAGTGGATGTGCCGGAGGAGAGAAAATACACAGGCTTTGATGGATACAAGCAGGCAATTGCGGATGCTGATGTCGTGATTTTGGCATCGCCTCCGGGTTTCAGACCTTCTCATTTTGAAGAAGCGGTGAGACAAGGAAAGCAGATTTTTATGGAAAAACCGGTTGCTACAGATGCCGCCGGAATCAGGAAAGTATTGGCAGCAGCCGAAGTTGCGAAAGCTAAAAAACTGAATGTGGTGGTTGGTCTTCAGCGCCATTATCAGAATAATTACAGAGAGACAATCAAGAGAATTCACGACGGACAAATCGGAGACATCACCGGAGGACAAGTTTACTGGAATGACGGAGGAGTTTGGGTTCGTGAAAGAAAACCAGGAATGACCGAGATGGAGTATCAGATGAGAAACTGGTATTATTTCAACTGGCTTTGCGGAGACCATATCACAGAGCAGCATGTTCATAATATCGACATTGCCAACTGGGTGAAGCAGGGTTATCCGGTAAAAGCTGAAGGAACCGGAGGAAGAGAGGTACGGACGGGAAAAGAACACGGTGAGATTTTTGATCACCACGTGATCACCTTCACCTATGCAGACGGATCGGTTATTCACAGCGAGTGCCGTCACTTCCCAGGCGCTACCAACCGAGTTGATGAGACGTTCCAAGGCACAAAAGGAAAAGTTTACCTAAGTGCTGGAAACCACGGAGTGATGACAGATTGGAAAGGAAATTCAATCTATAACCACGATCGGGAAAATCAGCCAAATCCATATCAGCAAGAGCATGATGAGCTTTGGGCGACATTAGTAAAAGGCGAATACAAGTTTGCAGATGCCGAAAATGCTGCCAAAAGTACGATGACAGCCATCATGGGACGCTATGCGACTTACTCAGGCAAGGTATTGACTTGGGAGGAAGCATTGAATGGAACGGTAGATTTATTCCCTGAAACACTGGCTTGGGATGCAAACCCGAAGCTAATGCCAGGTGCTGATGGATTCTATCCTCATGCTATTCCAGGTAAAACAAAAGTCATCTAACCCATGGAAAGAAGAGGATTTATAAAGAAAATGGGCTTGGGAAGCACTTTTTTGGGACTTTCCGGAGCGATGACAATCCCGGCTTTCGCAGAAAATAATACCGCTCCCATCTTCAACATGGATTTTGCCCCGCACTTTGGGATGTTTAAAAATTCGGCTCCCGGAGGAATTGTGGATGAGTTGAAATTCATGGCGGATCAGGGTTTCCGATCTTTGGAAGACAATGGAATGCTGAAAAGATCCGTGGCGGATCAGGAGTTAATTGGTAAAACGCTGAATGACCTGGGAATGAGAATGGGAGTTTTTGTCGTAGAAGGCGGAGACAACTGGAAAGTTTCACTGACCACTGGTAAGCAGGAATTTCTGGACACCTTTCTAAAAACCTGTCGGGAATCTGTGGAGGTTGCCAAGCGTGTAAATGCCAAATGGATGACAGTGGTGCCTGGATATTTCGACCGGACACTTCAAATGGGTGTTCAAACAGGGAACGTGATTGAAGCACTCAAAAGAGGATCTGAGATTTTAGAGCCACATGGATTGACGATGGTTTTGGAGCCACTCAGCGACAACCCGGATCTATTCCTTCGTCACGCAGATCAGAGTTATATGATTTGCAAAGCAGTGGGAAGCCCGAGTTGCAAAATATTATATGATATTTACCACATGCAGCGCAATGAGGGAAATCTGATTGCGACGATGGAAAAAACATGGAGTGAAATTGCCTACATCCAAATCGGTGACAATCCAGGAAGAAAGGAACCCGGAACAGGTGAAATTCACTACGGGAATGTTTTCAAATACATCGATACCAAAGGATTCAAAGGAGTGATGGGAATGGAGCATGGAAATGCACTTCCCGGAGTAGAAGGAGAGAAAGCATTGATTGAAGCATACAGAAAAGTAGATATAGTTTGATATTATTAAAGTGAGATGCAAAATTTTGATAGCGCTGTCCCTGGGGATGGCGCTTTTTTCCTGTAAACAAGAACCAACTTTTCCAAAAAGACCTTCTGGCTGGGGAATAAAGGAAACTCCTGTGGAAGCTTCTCTGAGGGGGCTTTCGGCAGTGACTTCAGAGATTGCCTGGGCAAGCGGAAGTGGCGGGACTTGGCTTCGGACCATCGACGGAGGAGAAACTTGGGACAACGGAGTGATTGCAAGTTTAGATACAGTTGATTTCCGTTCCATTCATGCCTTTGATGCCTTGACTGCAATTGCGGTTTCAGCGGGTCAACCGGCTGTGATTTATAAAACTTTTGACGGTGGCAAAAACTGGATTTTGAAGCATACAGAATCCGAGTTTGCATTTTTGGATGGAATCAGTTTTGCAGATGAGAAAAGAGGATACGTGTTTGGGGATCCTGTAGACGGAAAATGGATGATCTTACAAACGGTGAACCAGGGAGAAAGCTGGTATCCTGTGGCTAATTTGCCTGAGGCTCTGGAGGGTGAAGCCGCTTTTGCTGGAAGCGGGAGTTCTCTTTTGGCAAGGGGGAATTACCTTTGGCTGGGAAGCGGGGGGAAGGAAGCCAATTTGTATAAATCAGTTGATGAGGGTGAAACATGGGAGAAAATTTCAAGCCCTTTAGTTCAAGGAGAGTCATCCCAAGGGATTTTTTCGATTACCCAAATTGGGGAAGGTGAAATTTTTTGTGTCGGGGGTGATTATGAATTTCCCTATTCTGCGTCTGGAAACGCCGGTCTTTTTCTTTCCGAAGCAAAAGAATGGGTCAAAATCCAACAATCCCCAGCAGGTTATCGATCTGGTGTGGTCTATTTCTCAGAATTTCAATGGGTCTTAGCTGTGGGGCCTGGAGGATCGGATTTTTCTGTTGACGGAGGAATCAACTGGTCAGGTTTTTCAACTGAAGGATTTCATTCGATTCGACTTGGTCACACGGAGGCTTCTGTTTGGGCTTCCGGATCAAATGGTAAAATCGGAAGGTTAAGCTTTTGAAAATAAATAGGTGTTTTTTCAATTGGAATCAGCGTTTTGAGCCAATATTTTAAAAAAATGAAAAGTTTTGAAGCCCCAAGAAGTGCTAAAGTGGAGCGCTCTATTATCTTTAAGGAGGGTTTTTACACCTGTTGTCTATTAATTTTGAGAAAATCTTTAGAAAAATGTTTGAGATAATTCCGTCGATTTGGTTGATAAATGGTAAATGTGTTCGCCTTAAGCGGGGAGATTTCGCCACTGAAGAGGTTATTTCCAATAACCCGCTTGAGATTGCTCAGGCTTTTGAATCCATTGGAATCAAGAGGATTCACTTGGTAGATTTGGATGGTGCCCGGAGAGGTGAGCCTAAGAACTATCATATCCTCGAGGCTTTTTCAGGTTATACGGATTTGAAGATTGATTTTACAGGAGGTATTTGTACCGATGGGGACGTAATCAAATGTTTTGAATTTGGAGCTGCTACAGTGACTATCGCTTCAGCTGCAGCTAATCACCCTGAGCGATTTGCCCAGTTTCTTCTATCCTACGGAAGAGAAAAAATCAATTTGGCGGCAGATACCAATCCTATAGATCATAAAATCAAGATCAGAGGCTGGTTGAAAAAAACAGAGATTGACCTCTTTGATCATATTGAGTTTTTCTACGAAAGAGGATTGAAATACCTGAAGTGCTCAGATGTTACCCGAGACGGAGTAATGGAAGGTCCAAATTTCGAGTTGTACCAGGAAATTCTGGATCGTTTTCCGGAAATTCACCTTGCAGCAAGCGGAGGAGTAAGAGGTATTGATGATTTTAAAAAGCTAAGAGATATGGGTGTGAAAGCTGCAGTATTCGGAAGGGCTTATTATGAAGGAGTGATTAGCCTACAAGAATTAGAGGCATTTGTGGCAGAAATCTAGAAGTAAAGCAGACCAAAGGACATAAAAAAAGAGGCTTAATGGCCTCTTCTTTTTTATAAGAAAAACACAATTTAGTCTGCTTTGAATTTATCTACTATGTAGAGAAACATGTTAAATGAAAGAGTGGAAGGTGCTTGTGATGGCTCCACTTTTTTTCCTTCTCCTCCCGTCATATTTTCTTTTCTGGTCACAGTTGCTTTTACAACTGGCTGGGTTTGTTTTGAGGGGGAAATTCTGGAACTACCAGCTTCCAAAGAAGACGAGTGATCTTCTAAAGCCGGTTTCTCCATATTTCGGATATTTTCAATTTCTGCTTTTTCTTGTTCTCCTTGGGCAAAAGCATCTTCTGTCCAAAGGCACATTCCCACAACAGCACATAGAGCTATGCTAAGTTTCTTAAAAGGAAATGATGAAGTTTCGAACATTATTAAAATGGGGTGTTTAAGTTTTGAACTCTGAGATTTGTAAAATGTTTCTAAAAATAGGAAAAAAAATGGCTATGCAAACGATTGACTACGAAGATTTCGACAAAATTGAGTTGAGGGTAGGGACAATAATCAAGGTAGAACCTTTTGAGAAAGCTCGTAAACCATCCTATAAAATTTGGATTGATTTAGGCGAAGATATCGGGATCAAAAAATCATCGGCCCAAGTGACTCATTTCTACAGTCCCGATGGATTGACAGGCAAACAAGTAATCTGTGTTTGTAATCTGAAACCAAGACAAATAGCTGATTTTATGTCTGAGGTATTGGTTACCGGTTTTGATTCTTCAGAGGGAGGAATAGTGCTTTCGTCTGTGGATAGAAGTGTCCCAAATGGAGCCAAACTACATTAAGTTTATTTTAAACTCAGGGAATGGTAATCTCAAGGCCATTTTCAGTAAGCTCATTAGGGTAAATTTCAAGGTCCTCGCAGTATCCGGATTTCACCTGGCCGGTTTCCAAATCAAAGCGGTATTGGTGAAGCGGGCAGATGATTTCTCCAGACGAATTGATATTTCCTTGGATTAACGAGGCTCCACGATGCGGGCAAAAAGCTTGAAAACAACGAAAAGTATCTCCTATGCGGACAATCCCAATGGAAGTTTCCCCCAAGATGACTTTTTTAATTACTTTTTCCGGAACGAGTTTGAACACTTCCTCTTTAGAATTACCGAGTGTAAATTTTTTCATAGTTATTCATTATCAATTCTCCGGCGATGACTGGCCGCTCACAGAGTAATGATTGGTTTTTCAATTTTTCTTATTCAATTTTGATAAACATGATCATTTAAATTTCGAATGCTATGAAAAGATATCTGTTTTTGCCTTTACTCATGTTCATTGGTTGGGCGAATGCCCAGAGTCTGGAAGGGGCGTGGAAATTGGTTAACCAAAATGGAAAGAAAATAACTGATCAGGAGTTTATCAAAATCTACCAGGATAATTATTTTTCATTCGGGATCAAGAATGTTTCAGACAACCATTTTATAGGAGCAGGAGGAGGTCCGTTTTCATATCAGGACGGAAAATATTCCGAAACCCTTGATTTTTTCACACTAGATTCTCTTCAGGTAGGTACTACTACACCTTTCAAAGTGGAATGGACTGAAGAGAAACTCGTGCTAACAGCCAATACCAAGAAGGGAATGCTGATAGAAACCTGGGAAAAAATCTCCGATTCAAAGGATGCATTAACGGGCAACTGGGTGATTACAGGCAGAAAGCGTGATGGAGAAATAGCCCGATCAACTCCCGGAGCTCGTCGTACAGTTAAGATTCTAAGTGGAGGCAGATTTCAGTGGATTGCGTTCAACTCTGAGACTAAAGAATTTTCAGGAACCGGAGGTGGAACATACAAAGCAATCGATGGAAAATACGTGGAAAACATCACCTTCTTTTCCAGAGACGATAGTCGTGTCGGGGCAAGTTTAGGATTTGATTTTCGAGTCATCGAAGGCGAATGGCATCACAGTGGAATGAGCTCAACTGGTAGTCCGATTTATGAAATATGGACCCCTTATTCAATTGGATATAAAGGAAAATAATCCGTGAGGAGATTTAAGAATTGAAAAATCTAAACGAGTTAAACTAGAAAAAGGAGCTGGAAGGCTCCTTTTTCTAGTTATGCCTCTACGGCGTAGAATTCTTTTAATTTCCCTACCGTGTAATCAACATCCTCAATGGTGTTGAATCTACTGAAGGAGAACCGGACTGCATCCCGGTCAGGTGTGTGATTGAGCGCTCTCAGGACATGGGATCCAACGGACGCTCCAGAACTGCAAGCGGAGCCTCCTGACGCTGAAACGCCTTCCAAATCAAGATTGAAGAGTAACATACCTTTGTTGGATTCAGAGGGTGGCAGGCTTACGCTCAAGACCGTGTATAAACTTTTATCCAAATCCGCTGATAGTCCATTGAATTGAACTCCAGGGATTTCATTTAACAGACTTTGGATAAAATATTTTTTGATATTTTCAATGTGAAGCTGATGCGTCGACATGTCCTGATAGGCGATTTCCAAAGCTTTTGAAGTTCCTATGATCCCAATCACATTCTCAGTTCCGCCTCTCATGTTTCTCTCTTGGGCTCCACCGTAAATGAATGGATGGATTTTTTTGTCTTTTCTTACATAAAGAAATCCTGATCCCTTCGGACCGTGGAATTTATGGGCTCCTGCAACAATTGCATCTACAGGCAGATTTTTCAAATCATGGACATAATGTCCCATGGTTTGCACCGTGTCTGAATGAAAAAATGCATCATATTCTTTTGCCAAGCTTCCTATTCTTTTCAGGTCGTTCAGGTTTCCGATCTCATTATTTGCTTGCATCAGGGAAATCATACTTTTTGGATTGGATTTCAGCAATTCTTCAAGCTGATTCAGATCCAATTCGCCTTTTTCATTGACGTCCAAAATGCTCAACTTGATCAATCCCCTGACTGCGCGAACCTCCAGCGTGTGGAGGACAGCATGGTGCTCCAAAGGAGAAGTGATCGCATGGGTGATTCCGTGAGTTTCGATTCCACAGACGATGGCAGTATTATCTGCCTCCGTTCCTCCTGAGGTAAAAAAGATTTCTGAAGGACTCGCATTCAGTAATTCCGCCACTTTCTTTCTTGATTTCTCGATGGCAGATCTCACTTCTCTTCCATGGCTGTGCACGGAAGAAGGATTTCCATAATGAGTTCTCATGAAAGGAACCATGGCATCGATCACGCGATCGTCCATGGCTGTGGTGGCGGCATTATCTAAATAAACTTTCATTCCTTTTGCTGGGGTAATTGACTCTTTTCGAGACAAGCTTTAGATCAAGGAGGCGTTTACTACTTCTTTGATGTCCTGCATGATCTTTTTTGCTAAATGCTCGGCAGTCGCTTCGGAGTCAGACTCTGAATAAATTCTGATGATAGGCTCGGTATTTGATTTCCTCAAATGAACCCATTCTTTCTCAAACTCGATTTTCACACCATCAATGTCATTGATTGGATGCTTTTTGTATTTGTTTTTGATCTCCAAAAGGATTTTATCCACGTCAATTTCCGGAGTCAATTCAATTTTATTTTTAGAAATATAATAGTTCGGATAGCTGGCTCTCAATCGGGAAATAGTTTTCCCAAATTTTGCTAAGTGAGTCAGAAACAAACCTACCCCGACCATGGCGTCACGACCATAATGTGATGCTGGGTAAATAATTCCTCCGTTGCCTTCTCCTCCTATTACAGCATCAACGGCCTTCATTTGATTTACGACATTCACTTCGCCTACCGCTGCTGCCGTATATTTTCCTCCTCTTTTTTCTGTCACATCGCGGAGTGCACGTGTGGAACTAAGATTAGAAACCGTATTCCCCGGAGTTTTGGAAAGCACGTAATCGGCCACCGCTACTAAGGTGTATTCTTCGCCAAAAGTGGAACCGTCCTCATTAATAAATGCCAGTCGATCGACATCCGGATCCACTACGATTCCGAGGTCAAAACTTCCTTTTTCAAGTTTTTGGATAATATCACGCAGATTTTCGGGGAGAGGCTCTGGGTTATGAGGAAAATGCCCGTCCGGTGTGCAATACATTTCTTCGATCTCAGTCACACCGAGAGCGCGGAGGAGTTTTGGAATCGCGATTCCCCCTGTAGAGTTCACCGCGTCCACAACAATTTTGAAATTCCTTGCCTTAATAGCCTCCACGTCAACAAGTTCCAGATTCAGTACATGCTGAATATGACGATCTATGTAGTCGTCTATTTGAAGGTACGAGCCAAGCTTTTTTACTTCTGCGAAAGTGAAATCTTCCTTTTCTGCTTTCTCCAAAATTTCTTTTCCCTCTGCATCAGAAATAAATTCTCCTTTTGCGTTGAGCAATTTCAAAGCATTCCACTGAATGGGATTATGGCTGGCAGTGAGGATAATTCCTCCACCTGCGTTTTCCAAAGGAACAGCAAATTCAACAGTCGGAGTGGTGCTGAGGCCTAAATCGACCACATGAATGCCCATTCCCTGAAGGGTAGCGGAGACCAATTTTGAAACCATTTCTCCGGATATTCTGGCATCTCTGCCAATAACTACTTTTGGATTGTTAGTTTCTGCGATTACCCAAGCACCGTAAGCCGATGTGAATTTTACTATATCAAGAGGGGTGAGTCCATCGCCGGATTTCCCACCGATGGTACCTCTGATTCCAGAGATTGATTTAATTAGCGACACTACTTAAGTTGATTAAATTAAAAACTAAAAATCCCGAGATTAAATAAGGGTAAAATTTTACTTGAACTTTGCCAGAACTTTGTCGACCTCATTGTCGGGATTGCCGCAAGTACTGGTAGAGTCCACCGTTTTTCCACAAAATCCGCAGGTTACTCCTTCTTTGTTTAAATAAGGACTTTGGGAGGCACAGGTACCTTTGAATTCACCGTTTTTGATGAAAAGAAGCCTTACCGACATCAGGATGAAGAACAATGCTACAAAGCCGAGTGTTAGAAATACAGTTGTCATAACGGATTAATATGCGCAAATTTAAACCTTTACTTCGAAACGTCCACATAACAATCATAGTTTCCTAAGTCATGTCTAAATTGAGTTCCCGCGCTGAGCAATTGGCAGCTTTTGACCGCTTGCTCACAATCATGGATGAGCTCCGCGCGCAGTGTCCATGGGACAAAAAGCAAACCATAGAAAGTTTGAGGCATCTGACTATCGAGGAAACCTTTGAACTTTCAGATGCGATTTTGGAAGGAGACCCTGATGAGATTAAGAAAGAACTCGGGGATGTTCTCCTTCATATCGTGTTTTATGCCAAAATTGGATCCGAAGACGGAAACTTTGACATCACGACGATGATTGATTCTCTTTGTGAAAAACTCATCCGAAGACATCCTCATATTTATGGGGATACAATTGCAGAAGATGAGGAAACAGTGAAGCAAAACTGGGAAAAGATCAAGCTAAGTGAAAAAGGGAATGTTTCGGTTCTTGGAGGCGTGCCCAAATCACTTCCTGCCTTGATCAAAGCGATGCGAATTCAGGAAAAAGCCCGCGGTGTGGGATTTGACTGGGAAGAAAAGCAACAGGTTTGGGAAAAAGTGGAGGAGGAAATGCAGGAGTTCAAAGACGAGTTTAATGCTGATTCCGAAGCAGAAATAGATAAAGAAAAAGCAACCGCCGAATTCGGAGATTTACTTTTTTCCCTGATCAATTATGCCAGATTTATCGAAATTAATCCAGAAGAAGCCCTGGAAAGGACGAATTTGAAATTCATAAAGAGATTTCGATATCTGGAAAACTCTGCCAAAGAGTCCGGAAAAAGTCTCAGTGAGATGACGCTTGCCGAAATGGATGTTTATTGGAATGAAGCGAAAAAATTGTAGACCCCAACTATGAGCCCTTTCATAACAAGCCCCTAACGGTTTTATAATTTGTTTTTGTGATTATCCGAAATCTTGCCACTAATTTGTTTAAAAAATAGAAAGT
>JBILPR010000256.1:0-6369 GCA_044373795.1 Algoriphagus sp.
TGCACTGAGCACTACCCATCGGTTGTTAGGAACAAGCTGATTGTAAAACGGAGTCTCAAATCCTACCAGGGATAGCTGATTTGGACTGGAATATTCGCTGTGCGGTGCACGCCTTTTGGAGGTCTTTGACATATTTCCTTGCACTTGTACCTCTTTAAATTCTTAAAAATCCAGCTCTTATCCCAAAAAAAGCGATTTTTATATTTTAACAGCAGGCCCTATTTACTAAAAAAAAATCCCCCGATGCTCACACACCGGGGGATTTTCACACTTCAGCTTTCATACTTCAAACTTCAAAAAGCTCTTTCTTCCAGATGCTCGCCAAGTTTGAGGCGATCGACACCGTTGGCCATCCAGCCAGGAGCTTCAGCTCCTTTCAGATGATGGTTGAAAAACTCCATCATTCGTACGCTGTAGTCTTTTCGGTTTTCCAGCTTGCCCAGTCCATGGTTTTCACCTTTGTACTGCACGAGGATTACCGGCTTTTTCAGTCTTCTCAGCGCATTGTAGTATTCGATTCCCTGCGTAAAGTCAACCGCACCGTCTTTGTCATTGTGTAGCATCAGGAGGGGAGTTTGCACATTTTTCACATGGTAAACCGGGCTGTTTCGCTCGTAAGCTTCCCAATTGTCCCAAGGTCCGCCTTTGAATCTTCCCTGTGAAGCTTCGAAAATCGACATGTTTGCACCTCCTGTATTCCAATAAATCAGGTCATACATGGAGATCATATTCGTAAGCGGAGCACCGGCTGCCGCAGCCTTGAACATGTTGGTTTGGGTAATGAGGAATGAAGTCTGATATCCACCCCAAGAGTGTCCGTGGATTCCGATATTTTTCTCGTCGATCACGCCGGTTGCGATGGCAGCTTTCACACCAGGAATCACACACCAAACTGCTGACATTCCCGGATCGTCCATGGTGTACACGATGTCAGGAATGAATACTGCGAAACCATTGCTGGTGTAGACGCCCGGATTCCAGCCTGTACCGCTGAATCCGGGATTGCTCCAGTTATGTCGGGTCTGCGAAAGCTTCTCGTAATAGTAAACGACCGTTGGATATTTCTGACCTTCCACATATCCAGCCGGCAAAAACAAAGCTCCCTGAAGTGTATCGCCTTTGTCTGAAATGTAATCGATCAATCGAGTTCCTGCAGACCAACTGTATTTTGCCGCATCTGGAGCGCTTTCCGTTACTTTCTTTGGCGCAGCCAAAGTAGCGTTGGTCAGATACATTTCCGAAGGCTCGGTGAAAGTCTCTTTGCTAAAGAAATAGACCGGAGCTTTTTTAGCTTTCTGTAGGGAAGCGATGTTTGCATCTTCCCAAACCAGAGTTTTCGCACCTGCAGCCAAGCCAGTTTTCGCAGGACTCAGAAGCGCAATTCCGCTTTTCTTGTTCCACTCGCCATAGGTTCTGAAGTACTGTGCTTGCTTGAGGTCGATTCCTTTTTCCTCTGGATCTAGGATAAATCGGTATTGGTAGCGGATCTTTTCAGTTCTGCCGTTTTGAGTAAGATTGAGTGGCTTTTCTTTGCCTCCCACAGGAACCTGCCAGATATCCCAGCCATCGCGAAGCAGCACATATTTGCTGTCGCTGCTCCAGCCGATGGAGTTTTGAAGTGGTTTTTCCACGTTGTGATCGTCCTCAACATTGACAAAAGTCACCGGGAGGCTAGCTGTTAAATTTGTGGAATTGCCTGTTGCAATGTCATAAACGAAGAAATTGCCAACCTTTCCATAAAGCACCTTGGTGCCATCCGGCGAAGATCTTGGGGCTGAAGCAAAAGAAGGCAGGTAGAAATTGTTGAAAAGCGGTTTCTTCTCACCTGTCTTGAGGTTGATCAGAAAATAATCCCGATAGCTCTGACCGTTGAGGTTGCCTTCCAGTTCATAGGTTTGCTGATCTGAACCGAGGGCATACAATTCTTTTGGCATGATGCTCAAGTCGCGCATGGCGCTGTCCTGAAGCGGAATGTGCTTCTTCCCAGCTACATCGTACATCGCCCAAAAGCTGAAGTTTTTGTCCATGTTTTCCAGCACTTGCTGTCTTGATTGCAGGCGGGTGTCCTGCCAATGCCAGATGGTCATGTCAGGTTTGTCGGCTTCGTTTTCTTTTCCGTTAGTTTTGACTTTTCCCGAATCAAGTTTTGCAATGGCTTTCTGAAGGTCCGAGATCGACTTGATGGTAGTGTCTGCCATGATTTTGGCGATTTTCAGCGATTCAACTGTCGTTAGAGAATCTTTGTTCTCAGGCTTCTTTTGATCTTCTTTTTTCGCCAGTTCCAAAGAGTGAATGCCATAGAAAAGTCGGGTTAAATCTTCCGACCACATCGGTCTGCGATTAGGGCTGATGGTGTATTCTTTGGAGAAACCGATAGAATCCTTCGCCGGATCATAAAGCGTTACCGCAGGATTTGCCAGGTTTTTCACTCCGATTACTTTCCCCAATTCCTGCTTGTATTTCTTGTCTTTAACCATTTTGAGGGACGCAAATGCATCTCCTTTTTCCGTCCAGACGATTGACTTGTAGCTCGCCTCGTCACTATCCAAAATCTGTACACTGTTGTTGGCCACATTCATCAGATAGACCCCGTTGCCGGATTGATTGGCGGCATCGACAGTATAAGCGAGGTAGGTTCCGGCTTTGTTAAATGCGAATTCCAAGACATTGCCGAGGTTTTGCTTCTTCTCAGAATTGAGATGATAGATCAAGAGATCGGAACCTTTGGCATCGCCGTTTGATCCTTCTTTAGTAAGATTCAAAGCAAGATGAGTCGAAGCATCTCCGTTGAAAGTGAAACTTCCAACATTTTCGAAGGTCTTCTTCGTGTCAGTTCCGAGTTTCAGCAGCGTGATTTTATCCTTGAGAGGTTTACCTTTAGCTTTTTCGTTTGCTTTTTTCTCGGTGAATTTTGGATATTCTTTGAAAGCAAACCATTGGCTGTTTTCACTGAATTCCATAGATGCGAAATTGGTGGCGCCTATTGCGAAAGTCTTTTTGGAAGCATCATCGTTGGCTTTTTGGAGGATTATTTCACCGTCACCCTCGAGGGCAACAATGGCATAAGCGATCCATTGGCCATCTGGAGAAACCTTGAAACTTCCATTTGGCATGAATTTCCAGGACGGGATATCTTTCCAATCGATGGGTTTTGTTTCCTGCGCTTGCGCAAAAGTGGCGGTCAGGCAAATCAACCAGACCAAGAGTACGAGTTTTTTCATGTGTTATAATTGATTTTTTGATGGCCATAACTTGTCCCGTGACGAAGGAAACGGGATGGAATCGCGCATGGCTGATAATCATTCTTCCGTGTGACGTCTGTGTCATGCTTGATTTCATTTGAAGAGAATTAAGTAAGTCAATTTTATAGTGGTCTATGAGAAAAAGGATCACTGCAAAGTTTTCAAAGTGGAAAATAGAGGAAATTTTTGGAGGTAAATTGAAAAAGTGGGTGAGTGGTAAATTATTGATGCAATAGTGTTGCTTTTAAGATTTATTTCTCTTTCTTACCTAACTTTTAAATGGATTTGTATGAAATCGATGAAAACCAACTTTCTAATCCTTTTTATATTGGCCTTTCTGGGCTGCCGCGAAAAATACAATCTTAAGATTGGGAGTTTCCCAGATGAGAAACCTATCAATTTGATTGATTTGAATTCACCATTTGATGAAATGAATTCGGATTTTGTTTCTCCGTATTTATCCGCGACCGTAAACTTGATTTTTTCTTCCAACGCGAATACAAAGGGGAATAATTTTGATCTGGATGCAAGAGTGCTAGATTTCAATCAAAGCAAAGAAACCGGAGTATTTGCTTTTTCTGTCAGTCAAATCATAGGGCAAAATGAAATGGTAAGAAATCAGCTTTTTGAAATAAATTCGGAATGCGAGGAAAGGGGCCCTTATTCCATCGGTTCTTCTTCAGGGATTTTTTACAAGCTGTTTTCAAGAGATTGTGATGGTATATCTCATATATTCTACAACGAGTTTGAAAAAACAGGATCATTTGAATATCGCTCTGAAACTTTTCAAGTGACCCTTTCAAAGGAAAATGTAAGCGAAATGTACCCCAGTTTTTACGGCGAAAATTATTTGAAAGGAGAAAGTGTTCCAGATCAGGGAATTCCCCAAAAAATGCTGTTTAGCTCAAACTTGGATGGTGCCTTCGATATTTATGAAGCGGATATCCCTTCTGGAAAAAGTCCGATTCAGTTTCTTGGCGATGCCAATCCAAAAACAATCCGAAAACTGAATCTGAACACTTCCTCCAATGACCACATGCCTTTCGTCTATGGTGATTTGCTGGTATTCTCTTCCGATCGACCTGGTGGATTTGGAGGCTATGACCTGTATTACTCACAGAAATCATCTACTGGCTGGACCGAACCTGTCAACTTTGGACCCAAGATCAATTCGGAGTTTGATGAGTACCGCCCAGTCGTATCCGACCATATGGAGTTTGCTAACCAGCTGATGATCTTCTCCTCCAACCGTCCCGGAGGATTGGGAGGATTTGATCTGTATTTTGTGGGGATTGAGAAGTTTTGAAACGAAAAAATCCTGTCAAGATTCAAAATCCTGGCAGGTTTGATTAGCATTGAAGATTTCAGATTTCTAAATTTTACCTTTTGAATCCCACTTTTCCTCCTATTACAGTCATCTGCAATTTGGTCTGAAGATTTTCATCCTCCCAGCTTCCAATTAAACTTCAAAAATAATAGAAGAAGCTACGCCTAGCGGGGGGGCAACTAATATCAACTATCATTTTCTGATATAGTATTGAGTCGACCCAATATCAGATTTGAGTTTCAGTGAATCTGAAGAAACTTCATATAGATACTCAATCACTGTCCCGTCAACTGTTATAGTTAAGCGATTATTTCCAGAAGTAAACCAAGTTGATTTAGGAATTTGTGTGTAGTTCAAGGGCTTGTTATATCCATGCTCTTTAAATACATCTCTTATCATTTGCAAATCAAATAGAACCGCACCTTTTTCTAGAAATGAAGTTACGTAGGGCTTTTTAGTTAGGATATTGTCCTTTAAAGCTTCTCCTTTACTGTCTGTTGTTAGGTACTGAATCCATTGTCCTACAACTCTTGGATCATATGAGGTGTTGTTAGATTTGTCAAACCAAGTCTTCTCTAAATTAAGCTTGGGAGAATCGATTCTTTCGAATAGGGTACTATAACTTTCCCCATCCAGTTCAAATGCAATAGTCAGACGAGCGGAATCCTCACTTAGTTCGGCACATACGGTAAGATCCTCTCCCTCGTTTTGAGGGAGAGGAAATGTCAATTTCCCATTTGAAATTTGGCCAAAAACCTGAATAGATTCTTTTTCGGATAAAAATATTTTTATGAGCGTATGTCCATCTTGCTCCTCAATAAAAAGTAGGTTTTTATCGGTGACTAAACTCCCATGATAATCGCCATGGATACCTTGAGCATGGGAATTATAGATAAACAAAATACCTAGTCCGAAAATGAATACCAGAATTTTCATAAGCCAAGTTTTTACATACAGGCAAACATTGCTAAGGTAGCTGACCCAGCTACTACCATCCCGGCAGCCTGTTGGCCACTAATATACATGCCCAATCCAGAAAAAAACACAGTACTTAGTACCATAAGGTCCTCAAAACCGCAGGTTCCGCCATTAACCATCTCCATTTTTTCAATACTTAATTCTTTCATGATTCAGTCGTTTAATTTGGTTATTTGTTTAAGAATATCCTAAGCTATATACAGGTCACTGCAATTTCCTTGCAGTCAATCATCTATTTTCTGAAAAATGTAAGATCTTTTTTCCTTGCAGTAGCAAATACCTTTCCCAATGCTGAATCTTAGATCATCTAAAAGATTATAGACCATTCGGTCTTTAAGTCCCAGCTTCTTGGCAAGATAGGACTTGCCATTTTCTTCTGTTCGATCAGTAGCTTCGTGCGCTCGTAGTACTTTAGGCCGGCCATGGTGTATTGGGTTTAGGTTGAAGAATATACCGATAGGCCGCTGAGAATGGGTTGTCTGTTGCCAGCAGTTGGGCTGGCGTGCCGGAAAAACTGATCTTTCCTTGCTCGAGAATTAAGATCCGATCTAGGGTACTGGCCAGCATTGGTTGATGAGTGATTAGCAGTAGCCCTGCTCCAGACAGCTGGAGGTAGCTTTTTACCAGATCCATCACAGCTCGCTCCATGCGGTAGTCCATGGCGGCGGTGGCTTCATCCAGGATCAGGATCTTGGGCTGCTGCACCAGCGCCCGAACCAAGTTGACGAGCTGTCGCTGTCCTCCTGAGAGATTCCTGCCTTCCTCTCCACAGAGGGTAAGCAGACCTTGACTCAGGCCTTGGAAGAGTGGAAGACAACCCAA
>JBILPR010000257.1:0-6357 GCA_044373795.1 Algoriphagus sp.
TCCAGCAATTTCTCTTTCCAGGGAAAAAGCTTTCACTCGCTGACCAAGCGGAGTATATTCCTGAAGCAAGAGTCGATTGAAGCTGACTTCTTTGCCAAAATCCAAAACCAATTCGGATTGCGGATTTCCATCTTCCAGTGTCCAATAGGTTTGATAATCCTCATCCAAGACGTTTTCAGCTTCGTAGCCTTTACCCCGATCTCCGCTCGCTTCAATTTCAGCAAAGCTTGCCAGATTCAATTCGAAGTCTTTTTTGATTTTTTCCCCAAATCTCAGGATTGCAGCTTCGTCATTTTCATGAATCAAACCTCGGGTATCCACAGGAAAATTGATCAGCAACGAGCTGTTTCGGCCGATGCTGTTGTAGTAAATCTCCAGTAACTGAGGTAGTGTTTTGACTTTATGATCCTCGTATTGATGATAATACCATCCCGGCCGGATCGAAACATCCGACTCTGCAGGAACCCAATGTGTGCCGTTTTCCTGTCCCGGAGCATATTTCTCAGGATAATCAGGCATTCCAGCATATACTGAATCCCGCATTAAATTGGACCAAGTGGTCTCGTAAGCAAATCCATGCTCATTCCCAACCCAGCGAACATCCGGACCAGCATCACTAAACATCATCGCGCCTGGCTGAAGCTCCCGAACAAGTTCATAGACTTTTGGCCATTCGTAGTAAGTAAGTTTATCCACCATCCGCTGCTCGTTTGCACCGCCATAATAGCCGTCACCCCCATTGGCACCGTCAAACCAAACCTCGTAGATCTCCCCATAATTCGTCAGCAATTCGGTCAGCTGATTTCGCATATAGGTAATGTATTCCGGTTTGCCATAATCGGGATGATTGCGGTCCCAAGGCGAATAATAAATCCCAAATTTCAAACCATATTCCTTGCAGGCATCCGCAAGCTCACGGATCAAATCTCCCTTCCCGTCTTTCCACGGGCTATTTTTTATAGAGTGCTCCGTGTAAACTGATGGCCAAATGACAAACCCATCGTGATGCTTAGCTGTGATGATCAGACCTTTCATGCCCGCTTCACTCGCAATTCTCGCCCATTGTCTGGGATCCAATTCGGTTGGATTGAACATCTCCGGTTTTTCATCTCCAAATCCCCATTCCCGATCCGAGAAGGTGTTCATGTTGAAATGCACAAAACCATAATATTCCAATTCCTGCCAGGCAATTTGTCTGGATTCAGGAACTGGCAAAACGGGAGCCGGCGGAGCGGCTTTTTCCTGACAAAAAGAAAGTAAAAGCAGGAAAGCGGGCCAAATCAATTTCTTCATATTTCTTGTTTAAGGTAGAATACTAAGAATTTTGAGCCTCAATGGAAAGCAATAAATGACTTTCTGTCCCCGGACTTTACCTTTGGTGACAAGGCCCACAATTTCTCTGAGATAAACCTTGTAATTTTCACCCATGAAAAGAATTATTACCCTCTTTGCTTTCTTCCTCAGTTTTGGACTTCATGCCCAAATCCAACTCCGAATACTTGATTCTTCCAATCTCACTCCGCTGGAAAATGTCCGGGTAAGAATTTCCGAAGGCAAAATTCTTTTGAGTGATTCCGAAGGCAAAATTTCAATAGAATCAACAACTTCTCTGCTCATTCAATTTTCCCGGGAAGGATATGAAAACTTCCAAAAAGAATTTGCTCCCGGAGCTGAGCAGGAAGTGCTTTTGGTTTCAAAAATCATCAATCTATCTTCTGTGACGGTTTCAGCTTTTGAAAGTGAAAGACCACTTTTACAGCAATCAGCCTCCATTAGTTTGGTAGGCGAGCGCGATTTCAACCGATTCAATGAAACCTCAATTGTCAATTCTTTCAATACAAAACCGGGAATCAGAATCGAGGAGCGGGCTCCTGCCAGCTACCGGATTTCGATACGGGGAAGTTCGCTTCGCTCTCCTTTTGGAGTGCGAAATGTAAAAGTCTATTGGAATGAGGCTCCGTTTACCTCACCTGACGGAACAACTCCTTTGAACCTGCTTGACCTGACCAACATCCGAACTGCAGAAGTGATCAAAGGTCCATCGGGAAGCATTTATGGAGCCGGAAACGGTGGAGCAATTTCGCTAAACAGCAAAGCAAATCCGCAAGGAGGAAGAATTTCAGCAGACTTTATGGCGGGAGATTTTGGCTTGAGCCGGTATCGATTGGGGATTTCCCAGCAGGTAGGTGAAGGCGGATTTGATGCTTCTTTCGTCAGCCAAAAATCAGACGGGTATCGAGATCATTCTGCAATGGATCGTCAGGTTTTTCAGTTGGGAAGCTATTTCCCTGTTTCAGAAAAGCAGGAAATCCGGACTCAGCTCCTGATATCGGATTTGAACTACCAGATTCCGGGTGCGCTGAATGAAGCTCAGGTGGCGGAAGATCCAACCCAGGCAAGACCAGGTTCGGTCAATCAAAACAGCTCAATTTCGCAGCAATCAGTATTTGCTTCGATTGGTCAACTGTATCGCTTTTCACCAAAAACCAGCAACAACACGACTCTTTATATTCAGACAAATGACTTCGAAAATCCATTCATCTTGGATTACAAGAAGGAATTGGGATTTGGATTTGGCGGAAGGACACGATTCACGTACGACGGTAAATTGGCCGGAAAACCGCTTCGCTTGACTGCCGGTGGCGAATATCAAACCAGTTTGACGAATGCCCAGAATTTCGGCAACAAGGCAGGCGTAGCAGACACTATTCGCTTTGCCGATAAGCTTCGGGCCACCCAGGCATTCCTATTTCAGCAGGCTGAATGGGAGTTGACAGAAAAATTGCTTTTCACCCTTGGTCTGAGCGAAAACTTCTCAAGCTTTGAGATCGACCGACAAGTGGATGCGAGAGCCGGGAAGACCGGTCTTCAAACCCGAAAATTTGATCCGATTGTGATTCCACGCGTTGCGCTGAATTATCAATTCAATGAATATTCTTCAGTCTTTGGAAGTGTGAGCAGCGGGTTTTCACCACCCACGATTGATGAGGTTCGCACAAATGAAGGAAGTTTGAATCTCGATCTGGAAGCTGAGCGTGGGATCAATTATGAAGTAGGCTATCGAATGGGCCGTAACCGATTCAATGCCGATGTCAGCGCTTTCTATTTCAAACTTGATGAGACGATCACCACTTTTACAAATGAGCAGGGCGTGGTCTTATTCAGAAATGCAGGCTCCACAGATCAGAAAGGAATTGAAGCGGCTTTGGATTATGCTTTTGTGAAAAATACCTCAGGCTTGATCCGGGATTTGAGTTTGGGTACAGCCATCACGATTTATGATTTTGAGTTTAAGGACTACAAAAAGCAGGACAACGATTTTTCCGGAAATGCTCTGACAGGAGTTCCGCCGCAGACTTTTGTCACGCGATTGGATTTGAGAACCGGTCCAGGATTTTACCTGAATCTGACTCATCAATACGTCGATGAAATTCCTTTGAATGACGCCAACACGATTTATCAGGATGCTTATAATCTTGTCAACCTTAGAATTGGCTGGTCCAAATGGATTGCCGGAAACTGGGAACTTGAAGCTTTTGGAGGTGTGGATAATTTACTTGATGAAGCCTATTCTCTCGGCAATGACCTGAATGCTTTTGCAGGAAGATTTTATCAGCCTGCCGCTACAAGGAATTTCTATGGTGGGTTGAAAGTGGCGTTTAATTATTGATTTTGGGAGATAGGCTGCGAGAGATAGGCTGCGCGAGATATACTTCGTGAAATATGCTTTGCGCGATAAATTTGAAATACGATAGGCTTCGCGAGATATAAATCCCTTCAATAGTAGAGATAAGCCTCGCGAGATATTTCGGCTTTAGCCATATCTTTAAAATTATCTGCTCAGCTATCTTTTTAAAAAAACAACATGAAAAAATATTCACTCCTCATTATCGCTTTTCTGGTAGCGTTTAACACCTTTTCGCAAGAAACAAAACCTGAAGTCAAAGAAATAACCCGGGAACCTCAACGATTTGAATCGGTTCATTCCGGAACTTTCAACGGTCAAAAAATAAGCTACAAAGCCGTAGTGGCTGAGACTTTTCTAAGAAACAACAAAGGCGAAATCACCGGCGCCATGTGGAGTACTTCCTACCTGAAAGAAGGAACTGACGGATCAAAGCGTCCTGTCACGTTTATCTTCAACGGCGGTCCGGGCTCAGCATCAGTTTGGTTGCATATGGGTTTCTTCGGTCCTAAAGTTGTGAAAACTGACAGCGAAGCAAAAACAGATGATGGCGGAGCTCCTTACCGATTTATCGATAATACCCAGGCGCTTTTGGATATTACCGACTTGGTTTTTATCGATCCGATTGGAACCGGATTTAGCGAAGTACTTGGAGTTGGAAAAACATCCGACTTCTGGGGATTGAACGAGGATGCAACTTCAATTGCACAGTTTATGAGAATCTGGGTGACTCAAAACGGAAGATGGCAGGCACAAAAATTCATCGCGGGCGAAAGTTACGGAACTACCCGTGCAGCTAAAGTTGCAGAAGTCTTGGAAGGTGGCGGTCAGGAAATGGCGCTGAATGGAATCATCCTGATTTCCCAAGCTTTGGACTATGCTGGATCGTCCTCTTGGAGCGACAACTTGACCTCTTTTTTCACCTATCTGCCTTCCATGGCTTCGACAGCCTGGTATCATGGGAAAGCAGGACAAGGCAAAACGCTGAAAGCATTTGTGCAGGAAGCACGGGATTTCGCTTATGGGGATTACCTGAACGCGCTTTTTCTGGGTGAAAAACAAACAGAAACTCAAAAAACATCCATTGCCGAAAAGCTTGCCTATTTCACTGGCTTGGAAAAAAACTATATCCTCAGATCAGACAATCAAATCCTGATGCATCGCTTCAAAAAGGAGCTATTGAGAGAAGAGGGCAAAGCAATCGGAACACTTGATGGAAGATATTTGGCTGTGGAAACAGATAAATCATCAGAAGGCCCTGTTTTGGGAGACCCGAGCAGCTACATGACGGGGGCAGCTTACACTGCGACATTCAATCATTACATGATGCAGGATTTGAAGGTAAAAATGGATCGTCCCTATTTTACTTCCGCAGAAGGAATGGGCGGATCTTGGAACTGGAAACCAGTTGGTGAGGGAGCCTATTGGGAGCCAAGTTACGTGAGCACCGCAAGATCGCTGAGTGAGGTAATGCATAGAAATACCGCGCTAAAAGTAATGGTGACAAATGGGTATTATGACCTGATTACGCCATTTTTCGATGCAGAATTTACCTTCGCCAGACATAACTTTCCGCAGGAAAGAATTAAAATGACTTACTACGAAGCTGGGCACATGATGTACAATCGTCAGGAAGATTTTGATGCACTGGCAAAGGATGTGAGGGACTTTTTGGAGGGGATTTTGAAATAAATACCGACCTGTTACAGAACTTATTTAATTGTTTTAAAATTATAAACCTGAAAAATTCAGAATCATAACCATGCAAAAGCCCGATTTTAACATCGAAGAAGTCAATAAAATTATCCGTGGACGTCGCTCCATGTTCATCGCTCAGTTCAAAGAAAACGATCCGATTGAAGATTCAATCATCGAAGAGATGCTTGAAAATGCCACTTGGGCGCCTACTCACAAACTCACTCAGCCTTGGAGATTTATCGTCTACACCGGTGCTGGTCTGAAGACATTTGGAAACTATCAGGCAGAAATGTACAAGATGAGAGCTGAGAAAAACGGCACTCCATTTTTGGAAGCTACTTATCAAAAATTCATAGAGAATCCTCAGAAAGCTTCCCATATGATCGCTATCATCATGAAGCGAACAGAAAATTCCGGTATTCCTGTGATGGAAGAAATTGCCGCAGTGGCGATGGCTGTGCAGAACATGTACCTGACTGCAAGCGCTCATGGATTGGCAGCCTATTGGGGAACGGGCGGACCTACTTTTTGGCAGGAAGCAAGAGAAGACTTCGGATTGGAAGGAGAAGATATGCTGATGGGATTTTTCTACATCGCAAAACCAGCAACAGATAATTGGCCGGTTGGAAAAAGAGAGCCTATAGCCGAAAAGGTTGGCTGGATTAGAGAGTAATTTCTCAAACAGGACATAAAAAAAGGGCGGTGAAATCACTGCCCTTTTTGGTTTTCGCTATTTCAGATTTTTAGAAACCTACAAATGCAGGAGGCTCTACTCCATTTATACGGAGGTACGCGATCGAAGAACCTCTGTGATGAGTGCAATGATCCATCAATAAGGCCATTACTTGCCTTCTTGAAACATTATTTCCAAAAACATCAAGCTTTTCTCCGGCTTGTTCCGGGGTGAGTGCTTTCATGGTTTTGGCACCATAATCATAGCTTTTAGCAATGTAATCGGCAAGTTCAGCTTTGGT
>JBILPR010000258.1:0-6319 GCA_044373795.1 Algoriphagus sp.
AGAGAGAAGAAATGCTAAAATCAAGTATGTATTTGAGACACACTTCCATGCTGATTTCGTTTCGGGCCACCAGGATCTGGCAGCCAAAACCGGAGCAAAGATTGTTTATGGCCCAACCGGGATGAAGTTAGGCTTTGATGCTATAATCGCTGAAGACAATCAGGTTTTTACCCTTGGAAAGATAAAAATTAAGCTGATCCACACTCCTGGTCATACCATGGAAAGCTCTTGCTACCTTTTGATAAATGAAGAAGGAAAAGAAGAGGCAATTTTCACAGGCGACACCTTGTTTATTGGCGATGTGGGAAGACCAGATTTGGCCCAGAAGGTAATTGCAGAACTTACTCAGGATAAGCTTGCAGCTCATTTATATGATTCTTTGAGAAATAAACTGATGCCTTTAGCAGACGATCTGATTGTCTATCCGGCTCACGGTGCAGGTAGTGCATGTGGCAAAAACATGAGTAAAGAAACTTCTGATACTCTAGGAAATCAAAAGAAGACCAATTATGCTCTTCAGGAGATGACTAAGGAGCAATTTATCAAAGAAGTGCTAACTGGTCTTACTCCTCCTCCTGCGTATTTTCCTCAGAATGTGATGATGAATATCCAGGGATATGACAGCATCGATACGGTATTGGAAAGAGGAATCAGACCACTTACTCCTGTTGAGTTTGAAGCAGCAGCCAATGAAACGGGCGCTTTGATACTTGACACAAGAGATCCGGAAGTTTTTGCTAGGGGCTTTGTGCCAAATTCAGTAAACATTGGAATAGACGGAAGCTTTGCCGTATGGGTTGGAGCGATGATCCCGGATGTGAAGCAGGAGATTTTGGTGATCACAGATGAAGGAAAAGAGGAAGAAGTAATTACCAGATTGGCACGTGTGGGATATGATCATGCACTTGGATACTTGAAAGGTGGCATAGTGGCATGGAAAGGGGCAGGACTTGAAGTAGATCAAATCACCCAAGTGACTGTTGAAGAACTAGCCAAAATCAAAGAGCACAATCCTGATATCAATATTCTGGACGTCAGAAAAAATTCAGAATATCTATCTGAGCATGTGGTAGATGCCGAAAATGCTCCGCTGGACTATTTAAATGACAGCATGGTGAAAATCAACAGAGACAAAACCTATTACGTGCACTGTGCCGGAGGATACAGATCAATGATCTTCAATTCTGCCTTGAGAGCAAGAGGCTTTGACAATCTGATTGATATCGCAGGCGGATTCAAAGCGATCAAAGAATCAGAGAAGTTTAAGGTAACGGACTACGTTTGTCCGACTACATTGCTGTAATTGAGAAGAGAGAAAAGTTGCTAAAAGTAAAATGGCAGGCCTTAGGGCTTGCCATTTTTAATTTAAAAAAAGCCGATGTGATGAAAGTCACAGTTGTTTGACCCGATCCATGATGACATTTGTAAAGATTATTGCAGCAGTGTTGCTTATGCTACTAAGCTTAACGATTTCGGTAGCTTTTGCTCAGCATGGACATTCTGGAGAAACTGGCGAACCAAATGAAAAGTTATTTGGTAAAGTTCTTGAAACAGGCTCTTTCGAGTTCCATCTCAGGTCCTATTTCATGGCGACCGTCAATCAAGGTGAATTAACTGATTATTCCACCTGGGGAACCGGTGCGGGGATTGGTTATTTCAGTCCAAGATGGAAAGGTCTGGGAGTAGGATTTAGCGGGTTCTTTGTTTTCAGACATTATGAAAACAATATTACCGAGAAAGATCCGACGACCGGATTGGGAAATCGGTACGAGATAACGCTTTACGACGTCCATCATCCCGAAAATCATAAGGATATGGATCGATTGGAAGAATTCTTTATTTCATATCAAAATGTGGAATGGTCAGTTTGGGCTGGTAGGCACAAGTTTGAAAGCCCGTTCTTGAATGAGTCGGATAATAGAATGAGGCCAAATTTATTCAGTGGTTTATCCGCAGATTATTCACCAGGGAATTGGAAGTTTACAGGAGCATGGTTCACTCATTTGATTTCAAGAGGTTCCTTGGAATGGCTGCCAGTTGAGGAATCGGTTGGTTTTTATTCCACAGGAAGAAACCCATTGGGGTCAGAAGAAGATTATCATCACTACATCGATTCAAAAGGAATCGGAGTCATAGGTGCAGAATATGAGGAAGAAGATTGGAAAGTCAGTTCCTGGAATTATCTGGGAGAAGGGATGTTTGGTTTGGCTTTTCTTGAAGCAACAGGAAAAACAGATCTTAACGGGAGTGCTGATTTTCTAACGGGGTTCCAGGGCTTCTATCAAGGAGCAGTAGGAGATGGGGGAAATCCCGATCCCGAAAAAGCTTACATTCTTCCCGGAGAGAAAACCTATGGTGTCGGCTTAAGAACTGGGATAAATTGGGGTCATTCCACGATTACTTTAAATTATCTTGGAATCTCAGATAAAGGCAGATTTCTTTTCCCCAGAGAATGGGGTAGGGAAAAGTTCTTTGTCAGCCAACAGCGAGAAAGGTTTGAGGGAATGGGTGGAGTAAATGCGATTACCTTGAAATTTGATCAAACTTTCATCCATGATCAGTTATTGGTCTCGCTGGCTGCCGGACATGTTCAAACACCGGATTTGAATAATCTGAAATTGAATAAGTATGGATTGCCAAACTACCTGCACTTTACGGGACTGGTGGATTACAGGCTTCATGGATTCTTTAAAGGCCTTGATCTTCAGTTTCTTGTAGCAATAAAAAAAGAAGACAGAAAGGAACATTTGCCTCAGGAATACATTATTAATAGAGTCAACATGAGTAATTTCAATTTGATTCTTGACTATAGATTTTAAAAAAAACAAAACAATTAGATATGAATCAATTCATGGAGTGGATTACCCAACCATGGCCTTGGTACGTGGCCGGACCAATGATTGGGCTTACAGTGCCTGCACTTCTTATCATTGGAAATAAATCCTTCGGTATTTCCTCATCTCTTCGCCACGTATGTGCTGCTTGTATTCCGGCCGGAATTCCTTTTTTCACTTACAATTGGAAAAAGGAAATGTGGAACCTCCTATTTGTATTAGGGATCCTCATCGGTGGTTTCATAGCCTCTACATTCCTTGCCAATCCAAATGAAATTGTAATTGCTGAGGAGACTCAAGCTGAACTGTCTGCGATAGGCATTACTGATTTCTCAGGCTTATTACCAACAGATATCTTCAGCTGGGAAAATCTCTTTACAGCGAAAGGACTTTTGTTCTTTGTGGTTGGAGGATTCCTGGTAGGATTCGGTACCCGTTATGCAGGTGGATGTACATCAGGTCATGCCATCATGGGAATTAGTTCCTTGCAATGGCCATCATTAGTTGCCACGATTTTCTTCATGATTGGCGGATTTTTGATGACCCATGTGATCATGGAACCTTTAATGAAGTTGGCAGGATTCTAAATCGAGACAAAATGAAAGTATTAGAAAAAAAGATAAAATCAGACGTTTGCGATGCGCCTAACTCAAGAGTGGATCACGATAAAGGTCTTGAGCTGATCAAGTATTTGATTATCGGAGTAATTTTCGGGATCGTATTCGTAAAAGCAGAGATTATTTCCTGGTTCAGAATTCAGGAAATGTTCAGACTTCAATCCTTCTTTATGTATGGAGTGATAGGATCAGCGATTGTGACTGGACTTATTTCTATTCAGCTCATCAAGCGATTAGGGATCAAAACAATACATGGAGAGCCTATCAATATTCCAACCAAGGAATTCAGAAAAGGTCAAATAATTGGTGGGTTTATCTTCGGATTGGGTTGGGCATTGACTGGAGCATGTCCGGGACCTTTGTTTGCTCAGATTGGAAGTGGATTCACCGTTATTTTCATCACCTTTCTCTCAGCTATTGCCGGTACTTGGGTTTACGGTAAATTCTCGGATAAACTACCCAACTAAACAGGAATTATTTAAATCAAAAAGTCGCTTACTGAAGTAGTAAGCGACTTTTTTTTTATTCAAACACTTTTTTGATAATCACTCTGATCATAATGATGATGACAACGAGGATAGAACCAACGATCACGAACTCCATAATTTTTGTTTTGTAATTAACCGAATGGAAGTTAAATAGTTTCCGATCGGATCCTGAATCTATTCAGGATTTTGGCTCAATGTTAAGTACTTTTGTTCGCCTTTTAAACCTATTCAGTATTATGAATCTATTATCCAAAAGAAGAACTGCACTTGGAAGTATGTTCTTTTTCATGGGACTCTGCTTTTCGAGCTGGGCTGCCAGAATCCCGGACATTCAAGCTAAGTTTCAACTTTCCGAAGGTCAATTGGGCACATTATTGCTTTTTCTCCCGTTGGGTTCCATGCTTGGACTGCCGATTGCCGGTTGGTCGGTTCATCATTATGGCAGCCGCAGAGTAATCATGATTGGAAGTTTCGTGTACGCGATGACACTTTCATTGATTGGATTAAGTCCCAATACCTATTTGCTTGTTCCGGTCCTGATCCTTTTTGGGATGTTGGGGAATATTATGAATATTTCTCTCAACACCCAGGCACTCGATTTGGAAGATCAGATGGGCAAAAGCATTTTAGCTTCCTTTCATGGACTGTGGAGTATGGCGGGCTTTACCGGCGCTGGACTTGGCGCAGGATTGATCTTTTTCAATTTTTCTCCGGCAGGTCATTTTACCGTCGTGATGGGAATATCATTTCTGATTATCGTTTTGGCCCAGGGTTATTTAGTCAAAGAAGAAAAAGCTTCGGATGAGGGAGGATTGGTATTGAGAAGGCCCGACGATTTGCTTTTAAGAATCGGATTGATTGCATTTCTGGGTATGATGTGTGAGGGATGTATGTTTGATTGGAGTGGTGTTTATTTCAAAAAAGTAATAGAAGCTGAGCCTTACTTAGTTGCTTTGGGATATGTGGCTTTTATGGGTGCTATGGCTTCCGGAAGGTTTATTACGGACAAAGTGGTCGCTCGTTTCGGGAAAGTTGCTGTGTTGCAGGTTAGCGGATTCCTGATTTTTCTGGGATTGTCCTTATCAGTTGCATTTCCAACAGTCTATGTGGCAACTTTCGGGTTTTTACTAGTCGGTTTGGGAGTTGCTTCCATCATTCCCGTATCTTACAGCATTGCTGGTCGATCCAAATTATATTCTCCGAGTGTTGCTTTGGCTCTGGTTTCTACAATTTCCTTTTTCGGATTTTTGATCGGTCCGCCACTGATCGGATTTGTAGCGGAGTTATTCAGCCTTCCATTGTCATTTGCCATGATTGCAATCAATGGTCTTGGAATTGTCTTACTTGCGAGTATTCGAAAACAAGTGTTTTTCTCCGGCGAAGCATCCAATGATACAGACATATGAGTTTAGGTGATTCTTTTCAGTATTCACTTCCGTTTCAGGTCGGATCCTATCAGGTTCATCCTGACGGAAAAATAAGTCTAACTTCTTTGGCAGATTTCCTTCAGGAAATTGCTTGGAGGCATGCTGATTCGGCTGATTTTGGAAGGAATCTGATAGAGTCAAACCTGATGTGGGTCCTTTCCCGATTCGATATTTTAGTGGAAAAATCTCCGACGTGGGGAGAAAAAATTCAAGCTTTTACTGCCGGAAGAGGAGCAGATAAACTTTTTGCCTTTCGTGAATTTTTGATTTTAGACTCAAATGGTGGGGTATTGGTCAGGGCAATGTCCTCCTGGCTTTTGCTTCACACCGAATCCAAAAGACCACAGCGTCCGGAGGTTGTTTTGCCTGCTTATCTTTTTGATCCAACACAGAAGCCTGATTGGCAGCCTGACAAGATCAGAATTCAGGGAATAGAAATTTATCGGGAAACATTGAAAGTGCGGTATTCTGATTTGGATTTGAATAACCATGTCAATAATACGAGCTATATTCTTTGGGCAGAGAACATCCTCCGGGAAAATAACTTCTCAGCGGAGAAGCTTCTTATTAATTATCAGGCTGAGTGCACTCTTGGAGACGAGGTGTATTTGAGCTTATGGGAAGCGGAATCAGGAATGATCGTACAAGGTTTGGTTGGGGAAAAATTGGTCTTACTTGCCAGAGCTAAAAAATGAAAGAATAACCCGATGCGGATTTTTACAAAGTTATTTACCTCGTTTTTAATCCCCATTTTTTGACCTAGCTGTATTTTTACAATTGCTCGATTTTTAGGAGTGATTTTAGGATCAAATTTCTTGTCAGTTTTGTTAAAAGGATGTTCTCTGGTTTATTTGTGTGGATGTGATTCAAGTCACATCATCGGGTTATTCAAATTCTGATTTTTGTATCAAGATTTCGAACTATGAACGAACTGCCTAAACCTTTCCTCAAAA
>JBILPR010000259.1:0-6315 GCA_044373795.1 Algoriphagus sp.
TGTGAGCGCAGCTCCTTCTGTGGTGCCTTTGGTACCCGAACCCGCAATCGTGCTGGTGCTCCAGGTTCCGCTGGTATTGACAATTTTTCGGATTTTATGGTTTCCCTGATCCGCCACAAGCAATGCACCGGAACCATCCAGGATGATAGCAGTTGGCCCGTTAAACTTGGCGGAAGCTCCGTCCACATTTCCGGAGGTACTCCCCGCAACCGTGCTGACTATTCCCGTGGTTAAGTTGATCAGGCGAATTCTATCGTTGCCCGTGTCGGCTACATAGATCAGGGTACCCGATGGATCGATGACCAAGGCTTCAGGAGTCTTGAATCGAGCAGTTGCAACCGCTCCTTCGGTATTTCCAGAAGTTCCCTTCACCCCTGCCACGGTACTCACCACTCCATTGGGAGTTATTTTTCTGATGATATGCCTTGCCCTGTCGGCGACATATACATTGCCCGCGTCATCTACCGTGAGGCCATGAGGATTGTTGAATTTTGCGGCAGCTCCCGTTCCATCCGAATCACCGCTTGTCCCATTTCCGGCCAGGGTGATCGAATTCCGGTACAATGCATTCGGTATAGCACTGCCAAGCACAGTAGGAGCTAACGCTGAAATGGCATCCCCTTTTTTAAAAATTTTATTTTCATAAGCGATGATTGGAGGAGAACTCGTCAAACCGGAAGTCATAAATCCTAAAACTTCCGAGTAACCCACCCCGGCAGCATTTCGGGCAAAAGCCCTCACACGGTAGGAAGTATTCCCTGCCAATCCACCAAAAACAGCGTTGAAATTTCCCGACTGCAAACCAGCGGTTACTTTGATGACCCCATCAGCACCCAGTTCGAGCTTTCCGGTATTGGCTGAGGTTGAAATAACAAATCCCGATTCGATGGCCGCTCCGCCACCGCCATCATTGCTTATGGCACCGTTGAATTTGGCACCTGTGACACCGATATCAGTGATTGAAACAGCACTCAAAACGGGAGACTCGGCAAGATCAAGCACTTTGACCTCTGCCTGTATAGTATCCGATTTTTCCCAATCTCCTCCGTCCTTCACGATCAGGTCCAGCAGATAGCTGTTATCACCTCCCTGATCTTTTGGAGACTCAAAATCAGGAGTTGATTTGAAACTCAGCTTTCTGGTTACCGAGTTGATTTCAAAAAGAGCCGCATCGGTTCCCTCAATTGAAAAACTAAGCGTCTGTCCTGCATCCAAATCTGAGGCCAGAATATCCAAAACCGCGGTACTATTCTCCGTTACCTGAATTGGAAGTTTACCCCCAATCAGCTGATGTGAAAAAGACGGAGCCCGGTTGGTGGTAAAAAATGAGGAATTGCTGTAAAAAACCTGACCATCACCCATTTTGATATATGCGCGAACTGCGTAAGATTTATTTGCCGACAGTGAACCCACATCCAGCGTGAAATCTCCATTGGCAGCGGTTGGGTGAACCAGTTTGAAGGCCAATGACTTGTTGAGCGTTGGAAGCCCATCCAGTAACTTTTCAGTGAGGATAAAGCCCTTTTCTACTAAAGTCGAATTACCTAGATCTCCAACTGTTCCGTTCAATTTGACTGAGGTTGGAGAAAGTTTCGTGATGGATTGGACAAGGATCGAAATACCTTCTTTGAAAATCATTGCTCGATTGCTTGCGCCCACCGCCACAAATCGATCATTTCCATAAGTAATACTTGTCCATTCATAGTCAGCAGCAACAGTTATTCCTGATGTCCAGGTAATCCCATCCGGACTCGTCATCACCCTATTGCCTGTACCGTTATTTGATACAGCAACAAAAATCCCATTTCCAAAGGCAATACTTCTATAACTATTATGCGCAGCAGCAGAATGGGATGTCCAGGTAATACCATCCGGACTCGTCTTTACTTGATTATCGTAGCTTGCAGACAACGCCACAAAAATCCCATTACCATAGGTAACGCTTTTCAAATCGCTGTCTGCAGGAGTAGAACGGCTTGTCCAGGAAATCCCGTCCGGACTCGTCATCACTCGATTTGGCGATGCGCCTGATACATCTGAATAATAATCCTTTTCTGAAACCGCTACAAATAGCCCATTCCCATAGGTGACACTTTTCCATAAATTAAAAACAGGAGTTGTTCGAGCTGTCCAGGTAATTCCATCCGGACTCGTCATTACTTGCTTAGGGAAGTAGTTTGCAGACACGGCCACAAACAACCCATTCCCGTAGGTAATGCCTCGAAACCATTGAGATCCATATTGCTGAATTTTTCGTGCTGTCCAGTTAATTCCATCCGGACTCGTCATCACTTGATTGGAGCCGGTCTGTGAAACCGCCACAAATAGGCCATTCCCATAGGTAACGCTGGTCCAAAGTTCATCAACGGCAGCGGTTCGTGCTGTCCAGGCAATTCCATCCGGACTCGTCATCACCCGGTTGCCAGAAAGATTAAATGACACCGCCACAAACAGGCCGTTCCCATAAGTAACACTGAACCAAAGATTATCAGCAGCAGCTTCTTGGGCAACCCATTCGCCTGGACCAGTCTGCGCTTGGGCGCTTAGAGAACCCATCCCAAACAACATCAGCAAACAAAGCCTGGTAAGCCAATTGGAGATCAGTGATTTTTTAAGCAGGAAAGGAGAGGAAAATGAACTCTTCATATAACTATCGTTTTTTTATTACTCGTATCGGGTTGGCTTTTATCCCGGATTTCGCTCACTCCTGCCCCGGGTTTTTGGGTTCTTTCTTGGGTGAAGTTTGAAAGGCTTTCTCCATGCGAAGAAATTTTTCACCTCAAACTGAACGCATAGAAATTGGGTTGGCAAGACTCAGCGCTTTCGGCAGGATTAATTCTTTAAGCGCCCAAAAGTGGTCTATTTTGTCTTAGAGGAGGTGGACAAAATCACAAAAATGACATGACAAAATCACAATTTTTTACTGGACAAAATCACAAAAGGCCTCAAAATCAAAAAAAACGAGCTTTTCATTTACGATTAAAGGAATTCAGCCTAGACTAGAGGAAAAACTTTTGACTTTTGATTACAAACAAGTCAAATGTATTCCGGTAAAATAAAACTGTCAAATCCTCTCTTATTGGGAGTATTTATATTCTTAATTTCCTTTAGTCATGGGGTCAATGCTCAATCTCAAGAAATCCCCAGAAACGAAAAGCTTGAAATCCTGATCAAAAACTCTCAATTGGATCAGGCTGACAGTCTTCTTAACGAGCTGTTCAAAAAAACACCAATTTCGACATCATGGCGAGTCTATTACCTGACCCGAAAAAGTCAAGTCCAACTGAACAAAGGATTGTTTAAAGAATCTCTTGAAACGGCAAAAGAGTCCACTGCCCTCCTCCCGAGCTTGCCAGAGTCTGTCTTATATGGGGAAACTTACAGAGCCATGTGTTTTGCATATATCCGAACAGGGAAACTTGATTCTGCCCTGACAATAGCAGAAAAACTTTATGACCTCAGCAAAAGGCTGGATAATTCTAATCTAAGAAGAGGAGCCTTGATTGCGATGGGGAATATTTCTCTGCAAAACAGAAAAAATGAAAATTCGCTCAACTATTACCTCGAAGCACTCGAACTGTCTCAACGAAAAGGAGGAGATAGTCTTAACCTTAAGGTGGATCTGTACAACGTAGGCTTGGCTTACGCATCCTTAAAAGAAAACGAAACGAGTAATGATTACCTCAAAAAAGCAGCTGTAAGAGCAGAAAAAGAAGGAGATAAAAGGTTATTGGCGAGAATTTATGGCACTTTGTCAGACAATCAATTAAGATCCAACCAAAATTCAGAACATATCTTCTATTTGAAAAAGGCCAACGAACTGGCGTTGGAGTTGGGCGATTTCCAACTTCTTGCAATGGGTTCAGCCAATCTCACAGAAAGCTATATACTTGGCAAAAATTACCCGGAAGCTATCAAACAAGGCCTGTTGGCTATTTCCTATCTGGAAAAAAGGCCTTCTATTCAAATTCATTCCAAAGTGGACAGCCTTCTCTATGTATCCTACAAAAGAATCGGTGATCCTTCCAAGGCATTGGAGCAGCTGGAACTTTACGACCAAAAGAAAGGCACGATCAGAGGTCAGGCACAGAAAGAAAAACTGGACGAATTAACTCTCGCATTCGAGGTAGAAAAGAAAGACTTGCTAATCCAAAATCAGGAAATAGAAATCAGAGAGGAGAAAGTAAAAACAGGCCTTTTTCTGGTAACTATTTCAGGACTGATTTTGGTAATCGGATTAATGGTCTACATGAAAGTGAAAGACTCCAAAACGAGATTTCTGTTTTTCAGAAAAGAAAAAGAGCTCGATTTTCAAGCAGAGCAGTTGTCCATTTTAAAAGCAGCAACCTTTGCAAAGCAAGAAAAATTGCCTGCAGAAATACTTCCGTTGATATTTGAGGAAGAAATATCCAAAAATCCCAACCAAATGTTAGCTGAATTGCTTGACCTGATTGAGGAAAAGAGGATGTATCTGGATCCGGCTTTCAGTCAAAAATCATTGGTAGCGGAATTGGGAACAAACCGACAGTACTTATATGAAGCGATCAATAGCAGCGGAGAGGAAAATTTCCGAACGATGATCAATCGTTTTCGCGTCAACTTTGCAAAGAAGAAAATTGAATCGGAATTAAAGCAATCGATAAAAACCAATCTGACCAAACTTTATGAAGTTGTGGGATTCAATTCCTACCGCACATTTTTCAGAGCTTTCAAATCCATCACGGGCTTGACACCCAATGAATACATCGATGAATATAAAAAGGAGTTAATTATAAGGCAAAATTGAGCTACTGGATAATCTGTCTAAACGCCTGCCTGTTGGCAAGCTTTCTTTACGCAATTGGTCGGCAGCCTGTCTAAAGCAGATAGGCAGTACCAATACTTCTACATGGTTCGACAAACTCACCAAAAAAGCTCACTAAAAGTGAACGAAGACCGATGCTTGGACAGACTTAGGAGAAGTGAAATCTCAAATCCAACAGTCTACACGACTTTCCCTTGTTAAACCAGACTACTTTACTGGCAAGATTACAGATATATAAGTTAGTTGTTAAAAAAGGCAACGTCCGGAAAATTAAATTCTATTTAGAAAAATCAATTCAAGCATTTTCCTTCTGAACTTCAGGAATACTGACTTTTTATATTTTTTATGTGTATCCGGTTAACTGCACGTACCCAAATAAATAATAGCTTGAGCACCAATCGAATATTGCTGTGGACTGTTGACAGTCGTCTGTGGACGTGTATCCGCATACTCTTGACCCAAATCTAATTCACGTGCATCCTTGCGGATACACATAATATTTTTTGACTTTTACAAATAAAAAAGGTCTCAATGTTTATTTTTTTGATTACTTCATCAAAAATAGGATCCTCACAAATCTTGTTGAGAAGGAATCCACCAAAATGCTTGAAAGGAAAATTTTCTCAGATCCAAAATTAAGGTTCAGGAAATAATTTAACCTTTCCTAGATAAGCATTGGTAATATTCGCTTCTGAAAAAAACAATTAATCCTTTTCATTTACAATTACAGTCTATTTATATCAAATATTGACTTGATATTTTTTTTTAGAATATCCCATTTGTAAAATCACAGAGTAGAAGAAAGATTCTACAAAGCTGGTCTCTACTTTACTAAAATGGAAGTCTTATCGACTTCCATCTTCTTATTCATCACTGAATTAAAATCTAACCTTTATTTAAAATGAAACACATCGAATATTTCCAAGATGGAAAAGTCAAAGAAGAAGGCGAACTACATGAAGGAATTAAAAATGGAATTTGGACTGAATACTATCCAAATGGAAAACAAAAGGTAAAGAAATACTATGACGAAGGCAAAAAACACGGAATATTTGAATATTTCAAGGAAAGTGGAGAATTGGACTTCAAAGTAAATTACATAATGGGAAAAATCAAGGTTTCAAATTTTAAAATATCCAGAATAATAAAAATTTAAAAAACAATTCTTTCATCATTTAATTTAATCGTTTTATTGAATAAGTAGGTTTATTAAAAAAACTTACGAGTACTTATTTATTCAACTTATATGTCTCAAATTAAAAAATCTATAAAATTATTTTTTTCAAAATTCAATCTGAAAGCACCTTTTTTGATGTAACCTAAAAATGACTTTTTTAATTAATCTTTATAAAAAACCAACAACAAGATTAATTTTTTTCTAAACCAGAAGACAAAAATTAATATGTGTATCCGCAAGGATGCACGTGAATTAGATTTAGGTCAAAAGTATGCGGATACACGTCCACAGACGACTGTCAACAGTCCACAGCAATATTCGATTGGTGCTCAAG
>JBILPR010000260.1:0-6313 GCA_044373795.1 Algoriphagus sp.
AACGAAGTAACTTGCCGGAGGACCGTATTGATTATTCATTTTTTAAAAGAGATGAAGATATTAGTTATAACATAGGGGTCTTAACTGGTTTAACTTATTATCCCGTGCAGAATTTTGGTTTGTTTATTGAATTTGGCTTAGGTACAATGGGCAATTTAAATATGGGTATTAAATCTAGATTTTAGGAACTTCATATTTTTAACGAATGGCCTATTCTTCAAAAGAAATATTTGAAGAATAGGCATTTGTGATTTTAGTCCAAATTGTACTTCAAAAGAACGTCCTCGAGTTTTTATAAACTTACTGGAAAAGAAAAAAGACTAAATTTATGCTATGGAAAGAATGTTTCGAATCATACTGATACCAGAATTGGAAGGCGGATTTACTGCTATGTGGTGCACGCCTTTCAGAGGTCTTTAGCATAGTTACTTGCACTTGTCCTCTCTTAAATTCCAAAAAATCCATCTCAATCTCTCTAAAACATACCTTTTTTATTTTCTAAGCATGCACTAATTAATTTAACCCTCGTTAAATTTTTTATTTTGGAATTCGCCTAAGCCAGTTGAAAAACTTTTTCCTCATTCTTCATTCCTCATTTTAAACTCCCTTTTCGCCCCGTCCAAAAACTCAATAAATTTAGAAATCTTCGTATTGTATGAGCTAGGTTGCGCGAGCAGATTTTCCTCGTGGTCCAAGATCACATAATAAGGCTGAGCGTTGTTTTTAAAGCGGGTAATCTGGAAATCGGCATTTTGCTTTCCAAGCGTCTTTTTCACTTTTCCATCGTATTCGGATGTGTACCATTCGCTTTCCGGTAACTCCAACCGCTCGTCGATATACAATGCGACCATTACGAAATCTTCCTTCAATCGCTTTTGCACCTGAGGATCCACCCATACATTCTCTTCCATCTTGCGGCAATTCACACAGCCGTGTCCGGTAAAGTCAATTAATAAAGGCTTATTTGCTTTTTTGGCGGCAGCCAAAGCTTGTTCGTAGTCGAAGTAACCCGGGATTCCATGAGGGATTTTCAGGATTTCTCCATACTTCACAATCTCATCTGAATCTGAAGCTGGTACCTGATTAGATCCACCTCCCATGATAAACTGCTGTGTAGTCAATGGCGGTAAATACCCGCTTAGATATTTCAGCGGAGCGCCCCACAGACCCGGGATCATGTAAACAACAAACATGAAGGTGGTCAATGCAAGCATCAATCTCGGAACTCCGATGTGATCCATTTTGGAATCGTGAGGCAATCTCATTTTACCTAAAAGATACAAGCCCAACGCTGCGAAAATCACGATCCAGATCACCAAGAAGATGTCTCGGTCTAGGATTCCCCAATGGTAAACCAAGTCTGCAATGGACAGGAACTTGAAGGCTAAAGCCAGCTCCAGAAAGCCCAAAACCACTTTCACAGAATTCAACCAGCCGCCAGATTTTGGCAAGCGTTGCATCCATTCCGGGAAAATAGCGAAGAGCGTAAACGGAATTGCAAAAGCCATCGAAAATGCGAACATTCCCAATACCGGCTTGATCAATTCTCCGCCGGCTGAGGAAATCAAGATCGAACCTACGATCGGACCTGTGCAGGAAAATGAAACCAAAACCAGCGTGAAGGCCATAAAGAAAATCCCTCCCAAACCGCCTTGTTCCGCTTTTGCATCAATTTTATTCACAAAGCTAGATGGCAAAGTCAACTCAAACAGGCCCAGGAAAGCAAGCGCGAAGAAGATGAATATCCCAAAGAAAAAGACATTCGGAAGCCAGTGGGTTGCGAGCCAGTTGGCAAACTCAGGGCCTTGAATCGCCGCAACGGCTGTTCCTGCAATTGTATAAATCGCAATTATGGATGACCCGTAAATGAATGCCCGTCGGATACCATGTGCCCGAGAATTGTTTCCTCCGGTGAAGAAACTCACCGTCATCGGGATCATCGGGAATACACAAGGAGTAAGCAAGGCTGCTAGTCCCGCCAAGAATGCGAGGACCATAAATCCCCAGAGCGATTCTCCCTCGCCTGCTGTTACAATTTCGATTTCTGAAGCTTCAGATTTTTCGCTTTCCGCAGGAATGGGTTCTTGCTCAACTATCGAAAATAAGCTGTCTCCGGCAGGCGGAGCAATGATTTCCGGAATATCGATTTCGGATTTAACCGGAGAAGGCGCTGCAGGATTTGCAACAAAGGTGATTTCAAAATCTTCCTCGTAGTTGATGCATTGTCCTGTAAGGTCTGTACACATCTGATATTCCAAGGTGCCTTTGATCGTTCCGGAAGCGGTATTCAACGTTAAAGGCTGTTCGAATCGACCTTTTCCCATGAAATAGGTGATATCTCCCTCCCAGATTTCGTCAAACTTTTTCTTTGCATTGATCCCTTTCAGTAGACCCGCAGAGCTGTAGGAATCGGAAAGCTCCAAATCTAAAACAGTCAGATTTGGTCCCAAATCCGGATCAAAATCATTTGAATAGATATACCAACTGATCGGAATTTCAGCCTCCATAATCAGTATTGCAGGTTCACCGACCTGAAGAGTTTTTGGTTCAATCGAAACAATCCACTTGGGAGGCTTTACGATCTGAGCTTGTGCAAAAAGAGATATCAGAAGGAAAACCAGAAGCAAAAGCATTCCGATTTTAGCCGGTTTGAAGATCATGAAAGGAGTAAGTTTATTCTAACGTTCAAGGAATACTGGATAGAGTATCGGCTTCTTCAACTGAAGACTGTTTTAATTTAATTGCTAACAAGTCAGAAACTGAGACTGTTCACTTCTGGCTCAGTTTTCGAAAATGTCTGAAGAATGCCGCGATTGTTTCGATTCCGATGAAGTAATTATTTACCCCGTAATGTTCGTTTGGCGAGTGAAGGGCATCGGTGTCAAGACCGAAACCGAATAAAATCGGATCAGATCCCAGTTCTTTTTGGAACAAAGCAACAATTGGAATAGAACCTCCTTCACGGGTTGGGATCGGTCGCTTGCCGAAAGTTTCTTCCATCGCTGCTTCTGCGGCCTGATATCCGATCGAGGAATCAGAGACCACTGCAGGGGCTCCGCCGTGATGAGCTTTTACTTTTACTTTTACCGATTTTGGAGCGATTGATTTGAAATGGGCTTCGAAAATCTGCGCGATTTCGTGCCAATCCTGATCCGGAACAAGTCGCATGGAGATCTTTGCGGAAGCCTTTGAAGGCAAAACCGTTTTGGCACCTTCTCCGATGTACCCACCCCAGATTCCGTTTACATCCAATGTTGGACGAATTCCTGCCCGCTCGATCGTGGTATATCCTTTTTCACCGTGAACAGCTTCAATATCGAGTTTGTCCTGATATTCATTCAGATCAAATGGAGCTTCATTCAATCGCTTTCTTTGCTCTGCTGTCAATTCCTGTACTTTTTCGTAGAAACCAGGAATCGTGATATGCTCATTTTCGTCTTTCATGGAAGCGATCATTTTGCAAAGCACATTGATAGGGTTGGCGACAGCACCTCCGTATGTTCCGGAATGGAGGTCACGGTTTGAACCGGTAACTTCCACTTCCATGTAGGACATACCTCGAAGGCCGACTGTGATAGAGGGGTTTTTCATACTGATCATATGTGTGTCCGAAATTAGGATCACATCTGCAGCAAGCTTTTCTTTATTTTCCAGAACAAATTTTTCCAGGTTATCAGAGCCAACTTCTTCTTCGCCTTCGATCATGAATTTGACATTGCAAGGCAAATCTCCTGAATCCATCATCGCTTCGAAAGCTTTGACGTGCATATAGAATTGACCCTTGTCATCGGCAGAGCCTCGGGCGAAAATTGCTCCGTCGGGATGGATGCTTGTCTTCTTAATTACTGGTTCGAATGGAGGAGAGTCCCATAATTCATACGGATCTGCAGGCTGTACATCGTAATGGCCATAAACCAATACCGTAGGCAACGCCGGATCAATGATTTTCTGACCAAAGACAATCGGGAAGCCTGGAGTTTCGCAGATTTCTGCAAAGTCGGCACCTGCCTTTTCCAGACTTTCCTTCACAAAGTTGGCCGCAGCAAAAACATCACTCTTAAATTTGGGATCAGCGCTGACGGATGGAATTCGAAGTAAATCCAGAAGTTCGTTCAGGAATCGATCTTTATTTGTCTGGATAAAAGTAGCTACAGTCATATACGGGTGATTTTTATTAGTAAAGGCCTCAAAATTATCCTTTTCGGAAGGATTTGCCTATTTTGATCGATACTTTTCTTGTTGGCTAAACTCAAAATCCTAACCTATGAAAGCGATTATTTGTTCCCATTTTGGATTGCCGGAAACGCTGGAAGTCGGTGAGCTGCCCGATCCGCAACCTGGTTCTGATCAGGTTTTGATTGAGGTGGAGGCTTGCGGGGTCAATTTTCCGGACGTCTTGCTTATCCAAAATAAGTATCAGTTTAAGCCCGAACTTCCATTTTCCCCGGGAGGAGAGGTTGCCGGAAAGATTATAGGGATTGGTGAAAATGTGGAAAACTTCAAAGTTGGCGACCTTGTCCTTGCGCTTTGTGGTTGGGGAGGATTTGCGGAGAAAGTTGCCGTGGATGCTGACCGGGTTTTTGCGAGTCCTCCGGGTTTGTCGGCAGAGGTTGCTGCAACGACCCTTTACACCTACGGAACTTCTTATCATGCACTGAAAGACCGGGCAAATCTGCAACCGGGAGAAACATTATTGGTGTTGGGAGCAGCCGGTGGAGTTGGCTTGGCTGCCGTTGAGTTAGGAGATTTGATGGGGGCTAAAGTAATTGCAGCGGCATCGAGCGAAGAAAAATTGGCTCTTTGCAAGGAGAAGGGAGCTACTTCCACGATCAATTATGAAACTGAAGATCTGAAAAACCGAATCAAAGACCTGACTGGGGGAAAAGGGGTCGATGTAATTTACGATCCTGTAGGAGGAAAATATACGGAATCTGCACTAAGAGGAATAGCCTGGAAAGGACGGTATCTGATTGTCGGTTTTGCAAATGGAGAGATACCTCAAATCCCAATGAATTTACCTTTACTGAAAGGCTGTTCAATTATGGGCGTTTTCTGGGGACAGTTTTCCAAGCTTGACTCCAAAACCAGTTTTCAGAATATTCGACAACTCGTCCAATGGATTCATGAGGGAAAAATCAGCCAGCATATCAATAAGCGCTATTCTTTGGAGGAAGTTCCGCAGGCTTTGACAGCTTTCCTGGAAAGAAAGATGCTGGGAAAAGGAGTGGTGATTATTAATTGAATAACTGGGAATTGAGGATTAAAAAAGGCGCACTGGAAACGCGTGCGCCAAATCTTCTCAATTTAAACTGCCTTGACATTCACATCAATATTTCCTCGGGTCGCTTTAGAATAAGGACAACCTTCATGTGCGGCATCAACGATTTTTTGAGCGGCTTCCAATGATTCGGCATGAGGGATTTTAACAAAAATATCCACACCTAATCCGAAACTGTTAGGACCATAATGGCCCAAGTGGACATTGACTTTTATTTCAGAATCTCTCAAGCTTGTTTTTCCTGCAGCTGAAGCCAAAGCTCCACCAAAACAAGCGGCGTAACCAGCTGCGAAAAGTTGCTCAGGATTAGTTTTTCCTCCTTCGCCTCCGATTTCTTTTGGCATCGCCACATCAAAATCTATTAATCCGTCATCGGTTTTGACGTGTCCTTTTCTTCCTCCGGTGTTGACCGCCGATGCGGTGTAATCCACGATTAATTTTTCCATCAATTTCTGTTTTTTAAAGATTCTATCTTTTCTAACAAGCTTTTGAGGGAATGGTTTAATGTGGATAACTCGGGATTTTCCGCTTGGGAAAAAGTATCTTCAAGAGGTTTTAATAATTCGAGGACCTTGGCTTGAAGGGATTTTCCCGCATAGGTAAGTTGAATTGCCACCGTACGCTCATCCGATTTGCTTCGATTCCTTTTCACATAATTCATCCCTTCCAGTTTTTTCAATAAGGGAGTTAGGGTGCCTGAATCCAGATGAAGCTTTTGCCCGATCTTATTTACCAAAAGTCCATCTTCTTCCCAAAGAACCAACATCACCAAGTATTGCGGATAAGTCAGACTTACCTCATTAAGCCTGCTTTGAAACTGCTGGATCAAAAGCCTTGAGGCGGAATAAAGCGAAAAAGAAAGTTGAAGAGTGGTGGAATTGGAATCGGACATAAAGCAAAAAAGATTTGATACAATTTAAATTTATCAAACCATAAATCCTACAGTAAATCCCTGAATCAATAATATCTTTCGATCATTGGATGGTCAACTATTGCTTTTCGCAACGCCAATGGCTGAATTGTTCCCGAGACATG
>JBILPR010000261.1:0-6288 GCA_044373795.1 Algoriphagus sp.
TCGGAACAGGTAATTCAAAAATTCCTCCTTGAACTTGATCCCCGATTTTTTCAAAAGGAACCACAAAGATTTTTCCATAGCCGTAGGAGAAGTTCAGGAGTTTTCCGTTCAGAGCTCCCCACTTTTTGCTATCCACCCAAAGGAGTTCGGAAGGGGATTGATCCCTTTCCCGATCAACCCAGACTAGCGGCGGTATCATTCCGGCTTCTGTGCTGTCAGCAGGCGGATTATAGCTGAACATATTTCCATAAAATCCACCTTTTTTCACCCAATTAATCCTGTTCATAGGATTCCAATGACCTTCCTGGTCAGTGACGATGAAGGTGCCATCCGGATTGATGCAAACGCCGTTTGCGGCTCGGAAGCCTGTAGCTACTATTTCTGTTTTCTGGCCGTCCTTGCTCACTTTAATCAAAGTTCCATGCTGAGGAACCAAAGCTTCGCGGGCATGGCGTGCACTTTTGGCGTAATAGAAATTGCCTTCTTTGTCCACCTGAAGTCCCATGGCAAACTCGTGGAAGTGATCCGTCACCTGATGATCATTGTTAAAGCTTTCGTAGAAATCCGTTTCCTTGTCTCCGTTGAAGTCGTGCAACTTCACCAGCTGATCTCGGCAAGTGACAAAGATTTCTTCATTGACCACCTTGATTCCCAAAGGCTGAAACATGCCCGAGGCGATTCGCTGCCAGGTGAGTTTTCCTGAGTTTTTTGTAAATCCTTCTACCAGCCAAACGTCTCCATCGGTAGAACAAATCACTCCTTTGTTGGGATCTTTGAAAAAGTCCAGTCCACTCAATCTGAACTGATTCTTCCAGGGACTGTCAAAAGGCGGATTCATAATGTCCACCTGAAATGGCCCTTCCTGCTCTCCCTGAAGGATTTCCGAAGTTAATGTTTGGGGATACCTGGCAGGTCCGCCTTTGATTAGCGCATTTAAATCTTCAGGTGCTTTAGAAGTTTTGGCATATTGTTGAAGACCTTTCACTCCGGATTTAGCTACCAGAATTTTAATCTTCAAGGCTTGAGTAGGAGCGATTTCCATGAGGGTAAATCCTCCCTGATTTTTCAAAACTGCACCTTTTCCTACCACGGCCACGGCTGTACCCGCAGGAGCGATTCTCATCTTCAGAGGTTTATCCGATGCAGAGATGTTGAGTGTTCTGGTAAAAACCGATTGCTCATCAAAGGTTTCCAGACCAAAAGTTTCCAGGACGTCCGCATTGCCAACAGTATAGGAAATTACCACACGGTCTCGATTCTGATACAACCCCTGATAGTGTGTCCATTCACGCGGTAAGGGCCCAAACTTCCTTTTGTCTCTCGCTGTAAACCGGGGATCGTCAAAGCTTCCCGTAGTTGGGTTTGCCCACGCCGGAACAACAGGATTTTCAAAATGCAAGTCACCGACCGTTCTCGGGGAAATATTGTGTTTTCCATTAAACAAGATCGCTTCCCAATCAATGAAGCCTTCCCCGGTCCACGCTCCGGCAACTCGCATCAAGTCGTGATCAAACATCATCCAGGCTTTGCCCGCGGCTACACCACCTTCACCCTGGTCAACTCTTACCGCGATTCCTTTATATGCAAAGTTGGAATTGGAAAAGTTTTCATCCTTGAGTGGCTGGATCGGCCCGGAGGACCGTTCTCTTGGTGGAGCATTCAAGCCGACTACTTCATAGGTATTGATCAGAAAATTCCCATAGTCCATTTCTGCCCAAGGCTTAAATTCTCTGGGAGCAGGACCTGTAGTTGTTCCACTTGGCAGGCTGGCCAGATAGGTTGAATCTATTTCGAAATATTGATCGGGATTGTCCTTTTGGATAAAAGTTTCCCGCAGGTAATTGATGATGTCATACTTCTCTACCGGTGTCAGATTGACCTGCGGGGGCATTGATCCGTAGCCTCGGGTGAGGGTTTGGTAGATGGAATACGGGTCTTTTCCAACTTTGAATTCATCTTCCCAAAATTTAAATGCCGTAGGAATGGATCCCACTTGTTCGGGATTTCCATGACAGTTGAAGCAGATGTTGTTATAAATATGCTCCCCGGTCCGTACCGATTCATCATGCCTGTCACCTAATGCGGTTAACAGACCTTTATGGTCTATGTTCTTCTCATACTCGGGAAGGTCTGATTCCGAAAGAGTAAAACCAGTCGGTGTTTCAGCCTCTTTATTTGTTTGGCTTGGACTACATCCAATGAAAATAAGAAGGACCAGTAGAAAATTTAAACCAATAAGAATCCTGTTCATGGTGATATGGGTGAGTATGTTTTCAATGTTTAATTTATTCAATAATGAGCTAAAAAATAATTATTGAGGAACTCTTCCCCACCAGGGTCCTTCATTCCTGATATCAAGCCAAAGACTTTGCATTTTCGGTATTAGGGAATATAGAGTTTCGGTTTCTTCATCGGCTATATCATGCTTTTGCGCCAGATCAGTTTTGATATTATATAGTTCAAAACTTGTGGGTAAAGCCGTCTTTATCCAATCCACAGCAGGTGTTTTATTCATTTCATTTGCCATCCTAAAGTCCTCCCACTTTGGATGAAGATTTCCGATTAAGACATAATCCCCGTCACGCATTGCCATATGTGACATTCCGGGTAAATGGCCATATCCTACTGGGAAAAACCAAATGGGTGAAATGGCTCTTTCATAATCCTGATTGAGAAAAGCGTTGAATGCATCTGTTCCGTCGATTACTCTGTCAGTTGGAATTCGGGCGCCGGCGAGTCTGCAAATGGTGGGAAGAAAATCCGTTCCGTTAAATAATTGATCGCTCACGGTACCTGCCGGAATGTGTCCCGGCCACCTTATGAGTCCGGGCACTCGATGACCTCCTTCATAGGGAAACCGTTTCATTCCCCTTAATTCTCCTGGAGTTCCGAAACTTTTGTCCCTGATAGGATCTTCCCATTCATCGTTGGACTCCTGGGGAATTACGGGATATTCCGGACCGTTATCACTGGTGAAAATTATCAGGGTATTCTCCTTTAATCCCTGCTTTTCCAGAAAGCTCATCAACTTCCCAAAGCTGTGATCTACTTGGGAAACCGTGCCGTAGTATTCCTTTCTGAATTGAGAAATGTCTTTCTCAGGTCGGTCATATCCTCCATATTTTAATGACTGAGCCTTTTCTTCCACCTCCGGATTGTCATAAAGTTTTGCGAAATCTACTGGTGGATCTATGGGAGTATGAGGTTCGTTGGTGGAGATAATAAGGAAGAATGGCTTTTCTTCATCCCTTTTTTTCGCTATCCAGTTTTGAGCCTCATTGGATATTATATCCACATACCAACCCTCCATGACGCCTGCAGGCTGGCCGTTTCGAAGGAATTTATCCGGATTTTCAGGCCCGGTATTGAAGGAGTTGACTGAGGTGGCGAGGGAATAATCGAAGCCCGTCTCATTGACAGAAACTTCCGTGGGTGACTCCAGTTTGGACAAATGCCATTTTCCAAAAAAAGCTGTTTGATAGCCAACATCCTTTAGCAGTTGGGGTAGGGTGATTTCTTCCCTTTTCAGGGTGGTGCCAAAAAATCCGGCGATGTTATAGTATCCGCTTCGATAGGCATTTCTTCCGGTGAGGATAGAGGCCCGAGACGGCGAGCAAACCGTAGCCGCAGAATGCATGTCGGTCATCCGCACTCCCTCAGAAGCAAATTTATCCAGATGCGGAGTTTGGATAATGGGATGGCCATAAATGCCAAGGTCGCCATAGCCCAAGTCATCTGTCAGAAAAATTATCACATTTGGTCGCGGTGGATTTTTGTCTTCATTTTGGGCAAAAGCAAAATAAAAACAGAACTGAAATCCTAATAAGAAAATCAACTTTAAGTTTTTTAATAAAGCTATAGAAGAGTAGATAGGGTAGGAATTTTTCAATATATAAATCAGCTTTTTAATGTGTTAATAAATTGCTTTTTTGCTGGTCTTGTAATCTCGCATAGTGGGGTAATCCTCACTCCAGGAGGCTTTTTTTATCCTCCTTTTTCATAAGAATAGGGTACTCGCAAACTCATTATTCATCCTTTGGGATTTTCTTAATGAGTATGCGAGTAATAAAAATGAAGTATAGAGTGGTGATAAAAACAACTTATAAACTTTTCATGCCTCTGTTTTAACCTCAATAAGCGAAGCAATTTGACTGAAGCAGGTACTAATTACCTTGAAGAAATCAAGGTCTTTTCTTGTTTGGTTACAATCGGTACATAACCGAATTCCATTCCCGCAGGGGGTCTTACTATCAAGGCCGGGTCAATTGCAACAAGTTTCCCGGTGCTTGGAGGAGCCATATATTCCTGGTCAATAGTCCACGCTTTATGAATTTGCTCCACGAATTTTTGGAGGGCCTCTTTTTCCTCTTTGCTCCAGCTTAAACTCTGAAATGAGGGCTGATCCACGAATCTGTACCAATGATAGGTGACAGTGGATCCGTCTTTTAAAAGGACCAAATTTGCTTCTGAAGCAGGTCCTGGATTTGCCCAAGCTCCTGAAGTGGGGGAGGAATATGGAAGGCTTTTATCAATTTTGAAATTTCCTTCTACGATCTCATTTCCATCTCTCCAATTGACGTAATGGCTCTCTGATCCTGCCTTGGCAAACTCCATTTCCCGCAGTGATTCGGGGACATTTTCAGGGCTTACCGCTACTCGTTGATCGCCTTCCTGTCTAAAATACTGTGGAAATTTCCCTGCTTTTGAGATCTCATTTTCCTTCCATTGAAGTCCGAATGCATTGGTCTGAGTAATGGTGGTTTCGAGGATACTTTCTAAACCCATTATCTTTTTTCCACCGTTGTTTAAGCTGGCACCCTGATCCAGAGAAATTGCTCTGGGAGTAAGGTCAGGCTTCCAGGCATGTGTTTCATCAAACTTTCCGGAATACGATTTGCCTCCTTTTTTCCATTCCAGTAAATAATTGAATAGGGCATCTTTGGAGTAATAAGTAACATCCTGAACAAGGATTGATTGACCTTGATCATTTACAGGAAATTGCAGCTGAGGGATTTTGATGTACAAATCGCCCTTAGAGTCTGTCATTTCAAAGGAAGGCACGGTATTAATTTCCATTGCTCCACCGCCGCCCATTGTTCCGGGTCGGGCATCCAATCCCATTCCTTCAATGGCCTTGTATTCTTTGGAAAGTCGACTCCACATTTCTGGAATGTAAAAAGCTACCGGCCCCTTGAAATTTTCTGAGTTTAGAAACAGAGTCCAACTTTGGTTACCTGTAGGAGGCGGACCTGGTCGGGCTTCGGTGAGAGGAAGCATCATGTGGGTATATCCTAAAAACCTTCCTTCCAGATCTCCTTCAAAAGTGATTCCGTCTGGCGGCACCACAATTCTGTTGCTGAGTTGGGCTATACCCAGTTGATCATCTGGCAAAGCTTCTGCCCGGTAGAAGAAGGGCCAACCCGCTGAAGCGATTTCTGAATTGTAACAATCCGGCACCCCATTCATGCTGAATTTAGGCGACCCATAATGGTATCTATTTCCCCGCCAATAGCCCAAACCACCTTCCTGGGTCTGGAAAACACTGGACCAAGTGGGTCCTCGTGGAGCCCATGTCCGGGCGATTGTTCCTTCAGGACAGCAGGGAATATCCTTGTTGTCCGGATTGTCCGGCGTGATCCAGTTGCCAGGGAGGCCGATCTGGAATCCAGCCAATGGTTGCTCAACCAAGGGCCAAACTGCTGTGTAAAAACCTATCCCGGCACCAAATCCTTCCGGCCTTTTTAGGGTACTATAACCTAGATAGCCGTGAAGACCATTGCTGTTTGCTGCTATGGTTACCTTATCGGTTGAGTCACTTTTATCATCATAACTGAACTGGGAAGAGATTAACCCCACCATCATGAAAAGTAAAAGGAAAGAGGAATATCGAGTCAGCATAGGTGCTTTAATTGGAGAAATAAATCAGAAAATCATCAAACTTTTAAGAGAGAAATTTACCCTCGGAGGCAATTCCCCGAGGGTAATTAATTATTCTAAAACACACCTTTTCGGGTATCCCACCAGATCTGATCACCATAGAAAATATCTACTTGTTTGACAGTGTTAGGAAAGCTTTCATTAAATGCGATTTCATTTGCCGGATAGGCCATTCGGAAAGGAGGACGGTTGTGATTGGCAGCATAATCATTCGAGACATTCACCAATTTAGGCACATCTGTCCTTCTGACCTCAGACCAGGCTTCCACACTTTGTTTATATAAAGCGATCCAGTTTTGCAATCTGATTTTTTCCAGATTTGGTTTGGCGCCTAAACTCCAGGCAACTTCT
>JBILPR010000046.1:0-20322 GCA_044373795.1 Algoriphagus sp.
TTTCAGTTCTTTCAGAATTCGGGTCTTCCCTGTCCCGGTTTTTCCTCCAATGACGATCAGGTACCAGTCTTTTCTGATTAATTCGAATGTGTAAGTCCGGTATGTTTTATAGCCGCCTTTCAGCCGGAAAACCTGAAATCCGACCATCTCCAGAATCCAGGAAAGGATCTGACTTCTCATTCCTCCTCGCCAGCAATAGACAATAATTTTTTTCTCCGGGAATTCCTTTAGGGCTTCTTTCTGGATCAGATGAAACCTCGGTCCAACCAGCTCAAACCCTTTTAAAGTTGCCTTTTCAGACCCCTTTTCTTTGTAAAGAGTCCCTACAATCACCCGCTCTTCGTTATTCAGAATTGGAAGATTATACGTGTTGGGGATATGGCTTTGAGCAAATTCTCCCTCGCTTCTTGCGTCAATAATTGGAAATTGCTCGCGCAAAGTCCAAAACTCATCCAAGGAAATCATCTGTTCTGCCATACCGCCGCGAAGATAAAAATTAGAAACCACAAAGCTTCAAACAACCTTGGCTTACTGCCAAAAACATCAAAAAAGCGCCCTATGGTTTTAAAATTGAACTCTTCCCCAATGATTCAGTTTTGTTTCATCGGGGAAGAGTTAATGAAAGTTTTACTTTTTAGTCAGGTCTGTATAGCGAACGAACGCTATAGATTTTCCGTCAGGAGACCAGCTATGCACATTGATTGTTCCTTGACCTCCATAGAACACCGGAGTGATGTCTCTGATTTCTCTGGTCTCCAAATCCATGATTCTCAGTTTCACATCTTTTCCAAACGGATGCCCTGCTTTCTGATCTTCCAAATAGGAAATGTAAACGATTGATTTATTATCAGGACTCGGGTGAGGAAACCAGTTGTCGAGCTCGTCATTGGTCAGTTGCTCAACTCTCGATCCGTCGGTTTTCATTCGATAAAGATGCATTCTGCCGGATCTATGAGAGTTAAAATAAATCCAATTCCCATCGTAACTATACTCGGAGCCGTCGTCAAGTCCCGGTGAGTTTGTGATATTGATTTCTGTTCCACCTTGTGTTGGAATTTTGTACAAATCCCATTCATCGTTTCTTCTTGCAGTATAAAGGAGGAAGTTATTGTCAGGACTTATTCCATGCCAGTAACTTGGGAAATCAGGAGTGACAAGTTTTGGATTGCTTCCGTCAGCATTTGCTACATAGACTCTGGAATTAGTTGTAGGAGCAGCGCCCTTGTCATTTTTACTAAACACCAGAATTTTGCCATCGAAACTTAATCCATGATCATTGTTGACGGTGTTGATTCCTTCGGGATTGATCTTGCCAAGATTTTTTCCCTTGAAATCAATTTTCTCTAATAAACCTGCTGCATTAATGATCAGGAATTTTCCGTCTCGGCTCCAGTTGGGAGCTTCAAAATGTCTGTTTTCCTTGAGCAGGACTTTTTCTTTTCCGGATTTCACCTTGACAATGACCAGTTCACTGGAAAGTTCTTCGGGCACCTGAGCAAAAGTGTTGAAAGAAGCCATGAGCAAAATGGCTAAAAATCGTTTCATAGGTTTTGGGGTTTATTTGTTGTTGATTTTTTGCTAACCTTAATTTCAGGTTTTTAAACCTCTGAACAAAAGAAATTACACAGGCTCCAGCAATCCGGCTACAAGTGCGATATAGTGAATACGGCGAAATGGATTCCTAGTTAAAGACTTGAAAATCGTCACCATTTAAAGTGGAAAAGTTTGAGGTTGGGTGATAAAAAAAGCCACCAGGTTTTCCAGGCGGCTTCAAAAGGTATTTTGATTAAGAATTAAAGCTGAGCATCAAGCTTTTTGGCTAAAACAGCCTTTGGAACAGCTCCGACTTGTTTGTCCACGATTTGACCTCCTTTGAAAAACAAAAGAGTAGGGATTGATCTGATTCCGAAAGCCTGAGCTACGGATGGATTGGAATCTACGTCTACCTTTCCGATAATGGCTTTTCCTTCATATTCACCGGCCAATTCTTCAACTACTGGTCCGATCATTTTACAAGGTCCACACCATTCCGCCCAAAAGTCCACCAAGATTGGTTGTTCGGATTTGATTATTTCTTCAAAATTTGCATCAGTGATTTCTATTGCTTTTCCCATTGTATTGTAAGTTTTAATGAATTCGATTTTTCAAATATATGAGCAAAAGTGAATTGCAACTTAATAAGTTCATAGCCTATCGAAATAATTCTCTACGAGCCATTGATGAAAGCTATGTTGGAATTGTTTTGCTAAATAGAATTGACGGAATTGAAAATGAGCAAAGGATCTGATGGAGGTATATAATTTCATTTTCAATCGATCACTTTACATCACTTTATAGATTATCTCCGGGATTTCCTTAAGTTCCTTAATCATTTCTGCTCTCGGATCAATCGAGAATTTCTTTGAGAAGAGTTCCAAAGCGATGTTTTCCTTTCGATCTACGACATCGAAAAAGAGTTTAGCATCTCCTTTGTGTTTCTCAGTAATCGCCTGAAGTTTTTCCATCAAGTCATAAGTGAGATCATCGAGATCTATGCTTACTCGCAGCCCTTTGATCATCTTGCCCCGTACCTCACTGAGCAGCATGATGCTGTTGATTTTGAATTCAAGTTCGTTTTCAGCCCATTTTTTCGAAGTGACCGCTCCTGTCAAAAACAGATACCATCCTGTCATGAAATATTGCTTGAACTTTACATAATCCTCCCCGAAAAGGAAGAAAGTAAATGCTCCGTTGTAATCCTCCATGGTGAGGGTTCCAAATGGTTTTCCGGTCTTGGTCGTGCGATGTGCAAAACTGCTGACCGATCCTGCAAGCTTGATCTCACTTTTGCTTTTAAGGCTTTCCAAGTCACTGAGAGCAGGTAGCGTACAATTTGTAAAAGATTCGATTTCCAATTTGTACTGATCCAGCGGATGGCCTGAGATGTAAAGGCCGACCACTTCTTTCTCTATATTAAGTTGCTGAAGCTGAGAGAATGGTTCCATTGGAGGGACAGTTGGGAGGGGAATATCCATGGAACCGGACCCACCTCCAAAAAGGCTAACCTGTGCACTATCTTCCTCTTGTTGGACTTTTTGAGAGTATCGGGTTGCTTTCTCAATCAGGTTCATGTCTCCGTCAGGTGCCTCCAGATATTGACGGCGATGATGCTCTTTGAAGCTGTCAAATCCGCCAGCCATAGCAAGCGCTTCCATCGTTTTCTTATTGAGTGCTTTTGCACTTACTCGCTTCGCAAAGTCAAATATATTTTTGTAAGGTCCATTTTTCTCCCGCTCCTCGATGATTGCGTCCACGGCTGATGAACCTGCACCTTTGATCGCAGCCATTCCAAAACGAATTTCTCCGGCGGTATTTACGGTAAACTTATTTCGGGATTCATTCACATCTGGCCCCGCTACTTTGACGCCCATCCGCTTACACTCTTCCATGAAAAACGTCACCTGAGTGATATCATTCATGTTGTTGCTCAAGACCGAAGCCATGTATTCCGCAGGATAGTGGGCTTTCAGATAAGCTGTCTGATAAGCAATCCAAGCGTAGCACGTCGAGTGAGATTTGTTGAATGCATAGGATGCAAAAGCTTCCCAGTCCGTCCAGATTTTTTCCAGTCTTTTTGCATCATGACCTTTGGCAGAAGCTTGCTGGACGAATTTTGGTTTCATTTTATCGAGCACATCCTTCTGCTTTTTACCCATCGCTTTACGCAATACGTCGGCCTCACCTTTGGTAAAACCTGCAAGTTTCTGGGATAAAAGCATTACCTGTTCCTGGTAGACCGTGATTCCATAAGTCTCTTCCAGATATTCTTTCATGTCGTCCAGATCGTATGCGATCGGCTCCTGACCATGTTTTCTTTTGATGAAAGAAGGGATGTAAGCCAAAGGTCCCGGGCGATAAAGAGCATTCATGGCGATCAAATCTGCAAAAACTGTTGGTTTCAATTCCCGCATATACTTCTGCATTCCGGCAGATTCATATTGGAATATGCCGACAGTATCTCCTCTCTGGAAAAGCTCGTATGTTTTCACATCATCGATCGGGAATTCATCTGCATCCAGCAAAATCCCATGTCGTTCTTTGACGATTTTGATCGCGTCTTTGATCAAAGTAAGGGTTTTCAGACCCAAAAAGTCCATCTTAAGTAAGCCGGCACTTTCTACGACTGAGTTGTCAAACTGGGTACAAACCATGTCTGAATCTTTGGCCAAAGCTACCGGAACGAAGTTGGTAATATCACTCGGAGTGATGATCACACCGCACGCGTGAATTCCCAAATTTCGTACAGACCCTTCAAGGATTGTCGCTTGGTTGATAGTTCTGGCAGAATCATCATTTCCCTGAGCTATTCGGATCAATTCTTCCGCATTGGCAAGTAATTCCCCCTGACCTTTTAATTTATCTAGCAGGGCAGGTCTGTTTTTAGCCAATTCAAAAAGTGTCTTCAGCTTGATGTCAGGAACCAAATTCGCCAATCTTCCTGCTTCTGCCAACGGAAGATTCAGAACCCGTGCTGTATCGCGGATCGCTGACTTCGCAGCCATCGTACCGTAAGTTATAATCTGCGCAACCTGATTGGAACCGTACTTTTTGATCACGTAATCGATCACACTCTGACGACCTTCGTCATCAAAGTCAATATCAATATCGGGAAGTGAAACCCTGTCTGGATTCAGGAATCTCTCGAAGAGTAGGTCATACGCAATAGGATCCACATTGGTGATTGCAGTACAATAAGCTACCGCAGAGCCTGCCGCCGAACCTCGACCGGGTCCCACTGATACACCCATCTCGCGAGCTGCTCTTGTGAAATCCTGAACGATCAGGAAGTAACCCGGATAACCGGTATTCTCGATCGTCTTCAACTCAAAATCCAGTCGCTCCTGAATCTCCGGAGTCATCACAGGATAACGTTTTTTGGCTCCTTCGTAGGTCAGATAGCGCAGGTAAGCATTTTCACCACGTTTTCCGCCATCAGTTTTATCTTCAGGATTCTTGAATTCCTCAGGTATGTCAAACTCCGGAAGCAACACTTCGCGGGCAAGTTTGTATGCCTCGATTTTATCTACGATCTCTTGCGTACAGGCAATTGCCTCAGGTAAGTCCGAAAAAAGCTTTTTCATTTCGGGAGGACTCTTGATATAAAACTCATCGTTTGGAAAGCCGAAACGGAATTCGCGACCGCGCTTGCCGATGTATTTTATTTGCTTTTTCTCAGGGCCTTCGATTTTCTCACCGTCTTTTACGCAAAGCAAAATATCGTGCGCTTTTGCATCGGGCTTATCGTTATAATAGGTGTTGTTAGCGGCGAAATACTTCACTCCGTACTTAAGTGCAAGGTCGATCAAAACCTCGTTCACTTTTTCTTCCTCGGGGATTCCATGACGATTGAGCTCGACGTAAAAATCCGCTCCGAATTGCTCTTTCCACCAGATAAAAGCTTCTTCTGCCTGAGTTTCTCCCACGTTCAGAATCAGGTAGGGAATCTCTCCCCAAAGTCCACCGGTAGTAGCGATTAAGTCAGATTTATACTGAACCAAAAGCTCCTTGTCTATCCTGGGTAAGTAATAAAAACCCTCAATATTGGCATAGGACGATAGTTTCGCCAGGTTGTGGTAACCGGCTTTATTCTTGGCAAGCAAGACGGTTTGGTAACCGTCGTCCTTGTTTGCTTTGTTTTTTCGGTCGCGGGTCAGGTTAAATTCACAACCCAAAATTGGCTTTATGTCTTTTCCCATGGCTTCTTTCACAAAATGAAAAGCACCCATCATATTTCCATGATCCGTCATGGCGATTGCAGTCATTCCAAGTGCTTTAGCCCTCGCTACCATCGCCGGTATCTCGGAAGTCGCCTGCAAAACTGAGTACTGACTATGCACATGCAAATGGGTAAAAGGAACATCGGTAAGGTCGATTCCTGCTCCTTTTCCTGGATCCTTACTGTCTTTTGCTGCAGTTTTTGCTACTTGTTTTGCTTGCGCAAAGTTGGCTTCTGCCAAAGTCGGAGCTTCGTAAATGACCGCATCTAGTGCGATTCCGGTTTCAGGTTTTATTACCTGATGCGTGATCAACCCGAAAAAACAACGTGCCGTTGCATCCACATCGTAAGCAGCATCGTGTGCATCTCCAAAGCCTGCCCCGAAAAGTTTTTGATGCAATTCAGTAAGTGTAGGCCATTTGAATTTGCCGCCTCTTCCTCCGGGAATCGCACAGAACTCGGTTGAGAGATCCTTGGTATCAAGTTGATTTGCCGTAAGTGGCATTCCCCATGCTCCTCGGAGAAACTCCGACCCGACTACATTAATATCAAATTCGATGTTGTGACCAACCAGATGTTTTGCTTTGACCACATCGCCTTCGAAAATCCCTAGAATCCCTTTAAGTTCATGGCCTTCAGCCAAAGCGCGTTTGGTCGAGATCCCATGCACTTTTTCGGCATTGAAAGGAATGGTAAATCCTTCCGGTTTGATGATGTAATTATGGTTGGAAAGTAATTTTCCCCGCTCGTCGTGTAGTTGCCAGGCAAGCTGCACGAGTCTCGGCCAATTGTCCACATCGGACATGGGCGCACTGTAATCGCGGGGTAAACCTGTGGTCTCGGTATCAAAAATAATGTACATACTACGTTGGAATTGAAGCCTCAAATTAGGGCTAATCCAGGGAAGGTGCTAAGGGTAGCGGGGGTAATTGTCGGGGAAAATTGAAATAACTAGCTCTAAGTTTGCCCCAAAATGAGAGAGTAATTTTAAACCCCTACAAGTTATTTTCCTTAATTCGATGGTTACAAGGAGATAGCTTTTTTCAATACAGAAATCCGAGTAAGTAAAGCGGGATTTGCTTTCCCCAACAAATTCTAAATCATCTGAAAAGACCAGATGGTTTTCATGGTGTATTCCCTGATTTTGAGTTTTATTCTTACCGCCTATTTCCAAAAGGATTTCTCCTTTTGGATAGGTGAACGTCTAAGGCAATTTTCTAATTTTTCAATCTTGGAATTTTATGGGGATGGTACATTTCCTGGCAATTTTCTAATCTTCTTACTTTCGATCTTTCTACTCTCTACAACTTTCTCAATATCTTAAACCCCACATCCAGGCTTGCTTGCTTTCGATAGAAGTCTGGATAAACTCTCTGACCATGTCCTGATATTTAGCACCCGATACTTCTTTCCCTTTCATTTTTTTTGGCCGGGTGATGATTTCTTCTGGTTCCCCAAAAGTAATTTTTTCTGCTTCCACGATAAGCATGCCGTCGTTGATGTCATAGGCTAAAATTAAACCCGGAAGCCCGAATTGGTCCTCCGGACCGATTGGAACGGGAATATCGGAGGCGAACCAAGCAGTGACCTTTTGGCCTTTGATGCTATCTTCACTCACTGCTTTCATGCACATGTGTCCGAGAATATCTCGTATTTCGTTCATTACCCTCCATTTTGGAGCATTTAGGCTGTCGCGGACTATGTAAGTTTTGCCCATTTGATCCATGTATTTCAGATAGGTCTGATCTTTTAGATTGTTTTCAATGAAATAGTCATCCACTTGCCAAGAGTAGCTGTGCACTTCATAGGGCTCACCGAAAGTGTAGAGACTTTTTTCTGGCCAAAACTGGAGTTTCATCCGAGTGCTGTAGCCTTCAGGATTACTCCAAGTAAGTAGAATTCTATCCTTTTCCTGTTGGGTAAGGTGGGGTAAGCTGGAATAGATTTTATCAAAGAAAATGCGGTATCGGTATTCTACCTCGCCCACTATATTTTGGGCTCTAAGTCCTGTGGTAATCAGTATCAGCGCAATGGTTTTTAGAAATTTTAATTTCATGGTTGTTAAGGTTGGCTGCTAGTTTAAGTTATCTGTTATTTTTCACCTCTACTCCCCGCATATTGTAGGTCACTCCGAGTAAGAAATACCTTGACAAAGTTTCAATTCGTCCAGTTGAAACGAAGTTTTGACCAGCGAATTGACTGATAGTTTGATTTTGCTTGAAGATGTCATAGGCAGAGAGCCTGACTTCCCATTTTTTAGCCTCGCCGAGAAGTTTATAGATAAATGCATTTAGGATAGGTACTTCCTGATTAAATCCAAAACTTTCGTTTTCAAATCGGCTATAGTTGAATTTCATGTCAAAGTAGAAATCTTTGGGAAGCTTGATATTCATATTCGTGTAAGCACTCAAATTAACAATGTCCTGGTTCTGAGAGGGATTCTGATCGTACTTGGTTTTGCTCAGCTGGAACGATGTACCTGCGTAAAGATTGAGCCATTCCGTAGGGTTCGAGTCTAAATTTACCCCAATGTTATGGCTAAAGGTATTTGTCTCTGTTTCGATGGAGTTGATCAAGGCGAGACTTTTAGTATAGGATGGATTTGCAGTTATGTATGCGTTGATCTTAGTTTTCACAATAGGAAATCCAAAACCTACATAGGAAAAATAACGCTGTCCACCCGAAACATTTCCTGCCTTATAGGTAGTGACAAAGGTTTCGGGGTCTATCGTTTGGTTTTGAACCACTTGGCTTTGGTAGAAGGTTGAATTCAATGAAAAATATAAATTTATAAATGTAGCAGGATCATACATGTTGTATCCGGCATTTAGAGAATGGGTTACTTCAGGTTGTAGATCGGGATTTCCTTCTCGAATATACAACGGGTTAGAAATGTCCTTGTATGGCTGTAAAACGGAAATATTTGGAGGAGTGACTCCCATGGCATAGCTTGCATTGATGCGTTTGTTGCCCTTCATAGTTTTCCAGAAGGATAAATTAGGGGTGAAATTGAGGTAATTTTTGTCCACTATGCCTAGAATTTCACTCCCCTCTACCGCAGAAAACTGACCGTTCAATTTGTAGTTTGAGGCTGCTAAGCCCACACTTAGGTTAGAGCCTTTGTTTGCATACCTAATACTCGAGCCTATCCTATTGTAGGTAATTATGTTGTCAAAAAACCGGCTAAGATCAGGATTCAACTCTTGAGAGTCACTTGACTGCACATCGAATACCTTGCGGTCTGTTTCGCTCTTTGATTGGCTGAAATTGTAGAAGGTTTCCCAAAAAAAGATTTTGTTGATAGGCTCGACAAAAAGCAAGCTTGACTTGATCAGGTTAGAAGTATTCAATGCCTGATTCACTTGGTCCAAATTTTTAAAATAGGTATTTGGGTCTGTAGAGCTAGTTAGATCCGCGACGGCTTTTTGGATACCATCTTGGTCTGCATTGGTATAAGTATTACTGATGCTGGCCGCAAAGATTCTTCCGTTTTTTTTGAATTTATGCCTAAAGATTGCAGTGCCCTGGAAGGCACCAGACAATTTATTCGATTGGTTGTTACGTACCATTTGGCTTTGCTCCGTGCTACTTCGCATTAGCTCCTGAAAACTTACTAATGAGGTGTTGAGTGTGCTTAGTCGGCCCTTTGCATTGATGGTGAGGGTGTTGGCGCTGTCAAGCTCATTTTGAAATCGAAGATTTGCCCGATGGTGCGCTGCCACGCTGTTTTGTGAGCTTTGGTCGGTGGAGGTGAAGGATGAATTGTCCTCAAGAAAGGTGGTTCTGCTATTGAAGCTCTCTATGATTTGGTCACTTCGGCTATAGAAGTAGTTTCCACTGATATCCTTTTTGTCCTTCAGGTGGTTATAATTGACTCCGAAAGCTTGATTATTGGAAAAACCTGAGCTTAGGTTGTTGAAAGGGATTTCGAAGGAATCCTCACCGTCACCTCCTGAAAAAGAAATGAAAGCTACTCCCCCATTTCCATTAAAACCGAAATCTCCAGTATCCCCAAATTGGAATGCACTGCTTCCCCTAAATTCTTCCAGATCATCCCAGCTCAAACCGGTTTGGTTGACATTATTGCCATAGCCAATGATTGAAAATTGGCTTGTTTTATCAAACTTATTGTAAGACGCATTGGAAGCCCATCTCTCGTCTGTCCCTCCTGCAGCTGAAATCTTTCCAAAACCTCCTTTTTTGGCCTCCTCCTTCAACTCAACGTTTAAAGTTTTTTCTTTCACTCCATCCTCTACTCCTGTGAGTTTGGCCTGTTCTGACTTATCGTCATATAGCTGAAGTTTGCTTATGGACTCTGCATTCAAATTTTGGGTAGCCATTTTTGTATTTCCTCCAAAAAATCGCCTCCCATCAACAGTTACCTTTTGAACTTGTTGGCCTTGTGCAACAATATTTCCATCCGCATCGATTTGTATCCCTGGCAGTTTGCGAAGTAGATCTTCCAGTGTCGCTCCAGGCGGTACCTTGAATTTGCTGGCATCATACTCGAGCGTGTCTCCACGCATCATTAACGGAGCTTTGGCGGCTTTAACCACCACTTCATAAAGTTCCTTTAAGATGGGCATTAAGAGAATCTCTTCCACTTCCAAATCATCTGTTTCAGGCAGTACCAGTTCCTTTTGGATGGGTAGGTAGCCCATATAGGTAGCTTTGATTAGCAGTGGCTGCCGATCTATATTTTTAAATTGGTATTCTCCGTCTTTATTAGTCAAGGTGTAGGCCACCAAGGCGGAGTCTTTTGGGCTAAGAAGAAGTACAGAGGTGTAGTCGAGCGGGATATTCGTGGTGTCTTTCACCGTTCCCCGAATAGTAAGTTTGGATTGGGCATGCGAAGCAAAAGTGATGGCAACCAAAAGAAGGAATGAAAGAAGTAATTTCATTTTTTTTTTCAGTGTTATATTTTAACTATGATATCTATTACCAAAACTATATTCCACTCCATAATCACTATTAGTTCATCTTTGCAAGTAGAATTCTTTGCGCAAGATGACATACTCAGGATTGAATGGACATTTTATGAATCCATTTGAGTTGAAAATGAGCGCGCTTTACTTTTGCCTCCCTTAGTTGACCTTAATTATAAATAACCCTTGAGCCCCAATTTCTGGAAAAAGATGTCTTTCACTTCTCTCCTCTTCGTTTGGTGCTTTTCTTAAACAAATCAAAAATTCTTTCAATCAAGTATTGCCTTTCAATAAAAAAACCGGCAATCACCTAATCATTTTACTGATGAGCATTTCTAATACTATAAGGATAGTAATTGTTTTACTAAAAGTGACTGACTGATTTTGTTAAAAAATGTTATTTAGGTATGTGGGGTGGGGGAGCTGTGGGAATAATTCTGAGTTTAAAAGTGATAAATACTTCTTTGTGAAAAGTAAATTTTGGAAGAATCATTTTCGGCCAAAATTGACAAAAGAAATACCGGTAAATATCTTCGCCTCAAAAATGCCAATCGGTGCAATAACTACAAACTCATAAAAACCTAGATTATATAGATTGGGCAAAGTACTGACCCATTGATTTATTACATTTTTTTTATGCTACGGAAATTCAAAAAAATAAATTTTTATCTCTTATCCTCCCAGGGGATGTAAATGACTTTTTTGGTTTTGAAAAAATCCTCTTTAAAGTAATCGTCCAAGTGATAGACGACATAGGACTTGTCCAATTCCTCCATTTCCTCGTCGACGTCTCCGCCTTTTAGGTACAGGATTCCATTTTGGAACTCGTTGAAATCTTCCTTGCGGATTTTGTTTTTCACCCAAGGATAAAAAGTTGCCATTCGGGTCACAGCGCGGCTGATGACAAAATCATATTTTCTCACCAATTCTTCAGCTCTTGCCTGCTGTGCTTCGACGTTTGAAAGTTTAAGTTGCTTCACTACATCTTTCACGACATTTATCTTTTTTCCAATGGAATCGACCAAATGGAATTGGGTTTCGGGAAACAGGATTGCAAGTGGAATTCCAGGAAAACCGCCCCCGGTTCCAATATCGAGAACTTTTGTACCTGGTGAAAATTCCATCACTTTGGCGATGGCAAGTGAATGAATTACATGATGCACGTAGAATTCATCCATGTCCTTCCGACTGATCACGTTGATCTTGGAGTTCCAGTCTTCATAGAGTGCCTGAAGAAGTGAAAACTGCTCAATCTGAAGTTCAGAAAGGCCAGGGAAATAGGATTTGATAAGTTCGGTACCGGGATTCATCAGATGTGTTTTTCTTTTCCGGATGCTATTTCAAACAGCAATTCACGGGATCGGTGCAGCTGTGCCTTTACTGTACCAAGTGGCTTATTCAGTTCCTGAGCGATTTCTTCATAGGACAGTTCATCGAAATAGCGCAGTTGAACAAGTTTTCGATATTTGGCAGGAAGCTTGTCTACAAAGATTCTCACCATCTCAATCCGCTGAGTTCGGATGTAGACATCCTGTGGATTGTTGTCATCGTCTTCAATGTCGATAGTCACGGCATTTCCACTATCGTCCGAAAGCGTATTATTCAAACTCATGGTCTTGAGTTTTTTCTTTCGGATGAAATCAATTGCGTTATTAGTGGCAATGCGGAAAAGCCAGGTACTAAAAGTGTAATCTTTTTTGAATCGCTCGAGGTTTTTGAAAGCTTTGGCAAAAGCTTCCATCGTAAGATCCTCCGCATCGTCTGCGTCACGGATCATCTTCAAAATCATGAAATAAACAGCCTTTTTATACCTTTTCATTAAGGTAGCATAGGCTTGCTGATCTTTTTCCTGGACTGCCTTATCGATCAGATCAAAGTCCTCAAGAGCCTTGTTTGAAAAACCACGTTCGTTTATTTCCATTTGATATCTTTTGCCTGTTGAGAAATAGAACCCAAAACCCAAAAGTAACCTAAATATACTAAGTCCTGAACCCAGGTATTGATTGGAGCTTTGATTCCTTGGATCCTCTTACTTGCCGAGTTAAAAATGCTCAACAAAAGAACAGATCTCAAAAGGATAATACCTAAAACGATTAAAAATTGTTCCCAACTTTGATCTATTCCGAAATAAATCAGCAGGCCTATTCCTCCCAGCCAAAATAATGCATGAGAAAGGGAGTAAAATCCAATTTTTTGTTTGTCCTCCCCACGATAGTATTTGCCTGCATGAAGGTGTCTTTTCTTTTGGACAAAGTATTCAGCCTTGTTGGTTTTTGGATACGAAAGCGTATTTGCCTCCGGGTCGATTACAATTGCCGTATTTTTACCGGTGGCGTATTGATTCACGAAAAGATCATCATCACCTCCCTCCACATGCCAAAATCCCTTGAAAGCCTTCACCTCCATAAAGAAGCGTTTTCGATAGCACAAATTCCGACCGATTCCCATGAACGGTTTCTTCCAAAGGCCAAAAGATAAGTAAAACAGCGCGGTCAAGAGGGTTTCAAATTGGATCCAGCTATTTAAAAAACCGGGTTTCTTTTCATATCCTGAGAAACCAAGTGAGAAAGTTTTGCTATGCTCACGAACAGGAGCAGTCATTTTTTTTATCCAATTGTCTGTTTGGGGAATGCAATCAGCATCAGTAAGCAAAATCACATCGTTTTTGGAAACCTTGATTCCAAGGGTCAAAGCGAATTTTTTCGGGGTAACGTGAACCGGAGTATACTTGATAGTTACCGAGCGAAGTCGGGGATAAATCTCCATCATTTCTTCGAGTAATCTCTTGGTCCGATCGGTGGAGCGATCGTTAACAATCATCACATCGTAATTGGAGTAATTTTGCTCGAAGAGCTTAGGAATGAGAATCTTGAGATTCGTGAATTCATTATGGGCTGCCACAAGGACAGTCACTCCTTCCTCCTTTTGAGAGTCGGTCGAAGCGGGGTTTTTGGTCGAGTTAAAAGCTACGCGGCCAAAAATGAATAAGAGATAAACGATCTGAATTACTAAACCGATTCCGAAGAAAAACCAAAGTAAAAATAGGCCCATAGGTCAATTTTGCTGGGCAAATATAAAATCAAATTCAGCAAGTCATTTAAGAATAAGCGTATATTTTTGCAGGCTGAATCAGGCAATCAGCCGACAGTCTTTTCAGAATCAGAAAGCAAGACATGAAGTTTACCTTAGCACATACCGATTCTCAGACAAAAGCAAGAGCCGGAGTCATCCAAACCGACCATGGGACGATAGAAACCCCGATTTTTATGCCGGTCGGTACTGCCGGAAGTGTCAAGGCTGTCCATCAGCGAGAACTGGAGCAAGACATCAAAGCAGAAATTATACTTGGAAATACCTATCACCTTTACCTCAGGCCGGGATTGGATATTCTCGAGAGAGCAGGAGGCCTTCATAAATTCAACGGTTGGTCAAAGCCAATCCTGACAGACAGCGGAGGATATCAGGTTTTTTCACTTTCCGGCACCCGCAAAATTAAAGAGGACGGTGTGTTGTTCAAATCCCACATAGACGGATCCAAACACCATTTCACTCCCGAAAATGTGATGGATATTCAGCGGACAATCGGAGCAGACATCATCATGGCATTTGACGAGTGCACTCCCTATCCTTGCGAGTATTCTTATGCTCGTAATTCCATGGAAATGACTCATCGATGGCTTAAAAGGTGTATCGATCGATTTGATTCCACGGAAGTAAAATATGGTTATAGCCAAACGCTGTTCCCGATTATTCAAGGTTCAGTTTATAGAGATCTCAGGGTTCAATCTGCCGAATTTATTGCTTCCTGTAACCGGGAAGGGAATGCCATCGGAGGACTTTCCGTAGGAGAGCCTGCAGAAATGATGTATGAAATGACCGAGTTAGTTACTGATATTCTGCCAACCGACAAGCCTCGGTACCTCATGGGAGTGGGGACGCCGGCGAATATTCTGGAATGTATAGCATTGGGCGTGGACATGTTTGATTGCGTGATGCCAACGCGAAATGCCAGAAATGGAATGCTTTTTACCTCAGAAGGAATCATCAACATTCGAAATGAGAAATGGAAGGATGATTTTACAGGAATAGATCCTGCGATCGGTGGCTATGCCAGCAGTTTTTATTCAAAGGCTTACCTGAGACATCTCACTGTGAGCAAAGAGATTTTGGCAGCACAGATCGCCAGTATTCATAATTTGACTTTTTATCTTTGGCTGGTAAAACAAGCAAGAGAACATATCCTTGCAGGAGATTTTGCCGTTTGGAAAGACCAAATGGTAAAGAAAGTGAGCTCTAGGCTTTAAATATGAAGATTCTCGACAAACTGATCATCAAGGATTTTCTGAAGACCTACTTCTTTGTAGTAGTGATGCTGGTCTTGGTTGTTTTGGTTCTGGATTTTACTGAGAAAAATGACGCTTACATCCGTAATAAAGTTCCAGCCCGGGAGATTCTGAAATATATGGGTAACTACGGGCTGTACCTTAATAATCTTCTAACTCCGATTACCGTCTTCATTTCCGTTATTTTCATTACTTCCAAAATGGCGGGGAGAACCGAGATTGTTGCTATTTTGAGCAGTGGGGTAAGTTTTATGAGGTTACTGAGGCCTTTTTTGCTTGCAGCATCTATGATTGGCGGAGTAAGTTTTATTCTAAATGGATGGGTTTTACCAGTCGCTACTCAGGTCGTTACCGAATTTAAAGTAGTGTATTTGGAAAGTATAAAGACTTCAACAGAACCCAACATTCACATCAAAGTGGGCCCTGATAGCTACGCATTTTTGACTAGGTACTACAAGGCCAACAATACCGGGTATAACTTCACTCTGGAGACGATAAAAGACGGGGTCCTTTTAGCTAAACTTTCCTCTGACAGAATCCAATGGGATACCGCGAAAAATGTTTGGACTCTTCAGAATTGGAGGTTGAGAGAAATCAACGAAAGAGACGAAAAATATACTGTTGGAGAAAATCTGGACACCACTCTATCAATCACTCCAAACGATTTTGACCTGCCTACCAATCACCATGAAACGCTAAAGTTGCCCGAATTAAGCAAGCAAATCAGAATATTGGAAGACCGGGGTGCGGACAATGTGAGCTATTATAAGATTGAGCGGTATGTGCGTTTTATGTCCCCGTTCGCAGCCATTATCCTGACGTTCATCGGAGTGATCATGTCCGCCAGAAAGACGCGAGGCGGATCAGGATTTCAGATTGCAATGGGATTTCTTTTAGCGTTTGTATACATCATCATGTTCATTCTTTCCAGGACATTTGCAGAAAACGGAACAGAATACCCGATTTTCGCAGTCTGGATACCCAATCTGGTTTTTGCATTTACAGGTTTGGTGCTTTATAAAACCGTTCCGCGCTAGATGAATCCGACGCTGAAAGATTACCTGATGCTTCATTTCGTCGTTCTTATCTGGGGCTTTACTGCAATTCTTGGTTTGCTGATTAGTTTGCCGGCATTGGAATTGGTTTTTTATCGGACGCTGATTGCTTCAGTTGGAGTTGCATTTTTGTTTTTGGTAAAAAAGGAAAGCATGCTCATTCCCACTCCGGCAATGATCAAGGTAGTGGCAACCGGATTTGTAATTGGGTTGCATTGGATTCTGTTTTTCTGGTCAGCCCGGGTTTCAACCGCCTCCGTTTGCCTGGCGGGAATGGCGACAACTTCACTATGGACAGCTTTTGTGGAACCCATCATCAATCGAACCAAAGTGAAATGGTATGAAGTCGGGTTGGGATTAATGGTCATTTCAGGTCTTGTCGTGATTTTCAGTTTCGAGACGGGATATTGGCTGGGGCTCAGCATGGCGTTGGTTTCCGCACTTCTTTCAGCAGTTTTCTCCACGATAAATGGACGATTGACTCAGCGTCATGATCCCTATCAGATCACTTTTTACGAGATGGCCGGAGCCTGTTTATTTTCATTTTTGTTTATGCCTGTCTATTCAGAATTCATGACCGATGGTGCAGGTATTCAATGGTCGTGGATTGGAAATGACTGGTTTTGGCTTTTTGTATTGAGTGGGATTTGTACCGTTTATGCCTTTTCCGTTTCGGTTGAGTTGATGAAGAGATTAAGTGTTTTTACTGTGAATCTCACAATCAATCTGGAACCCGTTTATGGGATTATTTTGGCAGTTTTGATTTTTGGAGAAAGTGAAAAAATGACTCCTCAATTTTATCTGGGAACAGCCATCATTCTGGTTTCGGTTTTGTCCTATCCTGTGATGAATTATTGGAATAGGAAAAGAAAGGCAGTCCGTACGCTGGGTTGATTTATTTTTACAGTACTTCCGAAATCAACTGGAATTAGTGCCAAAATTTCAATCAAATAGGCTTGAAATAAGAAATTGGCATTCTGATTTTTTCTAAAAATAAATATGAACGGTTAGATTAGTATTTAAAGTAAATTGATTATAATTGGGTATAAACTATAAATTTTTAATAATATGAAATTTTTAAAAACAAAATTACCAATGAGAGAATCTCTCTCTCTCACTCTCTCTCTCTCTCTCTTCATTTTTTTGCTGGGATTAATTTCCTGCCAAGAAATCCCTGACGCTAGGCAGGTATTGGATGAGCAGAGTGAAGAACTCTTTGTCGCCAAAGATCCTGAATATGAGTTAAAATTAAAGCAGTTGACCTTGTTCATGGGTCAAGTATTTAAAGACAAAAATGCAAGGGCTGAATTATTTGGGTTTTCTAAGATAGAAGGAAATCAAGATGAAATATCCATCGACCTAGCCCATCTTTTTGATACAGGGGTTGACCCTGTGGCAAAAAAGAAATCCGCTATAGTTGATGCATTTTACAAGCTAGGTGCGGCAAGAATTTCTTCGGAAGTTGATTATTCGGTAGAAGAACTTATTGACTTTATCAAGAAAAATGAAATTGGAATTATGGCGCCGTATTTAGCCCAAAACTTCGAAGTATCCTCATTAAATCAATTGACAGTGTCTTGGTGGACTCAAGAATTTGAAGATTGGAAATTGAATCAAAATCAAGAATGGAAGGGCGAGACAAAAGCTAGAATCATTGATCTTATCAATTATAAGGATGAAACTTATGATAAGCAGGATTTTTTTGTAAGTGACGAATATGCAAAGGAGAACCCTACTATTGTTCTGGGAGCATTCGATTTAGATATAAAAAGCGGAACTAAGAATAGTTCCTTAATTTCACAGGAAAATTTTGCAGTTCAAAATTTTGTCAATTCTGCCAATTGTCAGGATTTGAATCAAAATAGCGTTGTTCGTATTTTAATGCCCAATTTAAGGCTTACAAGTTCAATTAGACCATGGCCTCATCCTGATCAACTCACTTTATATGTAGTACTTGGTACAAATCCTGGAGGTAACGGACAGGTTAACACATTATTTAATAGCCTGGAGATAAAAAGAAGTGATGCAGGTAACTGGAGGACTTCAAACCTCTCATTTCTTATAAATAACTGGGTTGATATGCAAGTTGATATGAAATTGCTTCTTTTTAATAAAAGACCAGGAAATTCAGATGAAGTTCAGGTAAGTGTTAATGTGAAAACAAATTCTCAAGGTCAAACAGAAACTCAATTTGCAACTGTAGGAAATGTTGCATATTATCAAATACATTTCGCTCAAACCTTTAATAAATGCGGTACCATAAATAACCCATTTAGTGATAGAGGTTTTGGACAAAGACCCTATCTAGGAGTGGATTATGGAGTTGAGAGATTCGGGAAATTTGAATTTTATTTAGTGCCACAAATTCAATTGTAATGAATAATCTCAAATATCCGGTTTTGACATGTCTATATTTTATGATTACTTTCTACAGCTTCGGGCAATCGGGAAAGATTTCATATAATGTAATAGGAGGTGTTGTAAATCAAACAAATACTGACGATAAAACCAATCCAAATCAGTTTGGTGGATATCTAGGTGGCTCAGCATTCAAAAATCTACCAAAAGCAAAAATCAATCTTGAAATTCAAGCTATTTTTTTGACTAGGAAGGATCCGGAAGAACATAATTTCAATAGCTATAAAGGGATAAGTTATAAGGTTCAGTCAAATTATTTAGTAAAAACTTTTCCGATTGGTGAAGATTTTATTTATCTGGGGCCTGGAATAAGTATTAATCAGTCATTGACTGGAAGTGGTAGTTACAATGGGCCTAGCTTTGGAGCTAATTTTAAAGCAATGGTTCCCGTGCGGATTTCTAATTTTCCCTTTTACATCACTTATGACTTAGATTACCTTACAATAGGCTTTTGGAGAAATAGTGTTGGAATAAGTATTTCACCAAATTTCTAAAAAATTGGGATAAAGGGTAGTCGAGTACATTTGACTACCCTTTTTTGTCCCTTAAAAAGGGTTGACATTTCGGAATTAAAATTGAATATCTAGAATTCAGTAGGCTTATCATCCTATAGTGTAGTAATATCAGTCAAAGTTGCCAAAGCCTGCTTCAATTCGGCCTCTTTCAATTCACCTATTTTTTCAATCAAACGATCCTTTGAGATGGAGCGGATATGAAAAACCATCAGTTCAGACTCCAGTTTTAGTCCATTCAAAGAAGAAGGAGTTAAAATCGGATTTCCCTGATAGTTTTTGATTTTGGAAGTCAGAGGAGCCGTGATGATCACTTGAAGAAATCGGTTCATTAGATTCCCACTCAAGATCACCACAGGCCTCCTTCCTGATTGTTCAGAACCGATAACGGGATTCAGGTCAGACATCCAGATTTCACCTTGCCTCATCTTCGATCTGCTTTAGGTAGTCACCCATCCCTTCTTCTGCCACCAGTAGGATGTCTTTATCTTCTGCTGCTGTGCGATAGGATTTTACATATTCTGCCCTTTTCAAGTGTTCCAGATAGAGAATGAGTGCGTTTTCCATCAGCTTGTTTTTGGGAAGTGAAAGCTTTTGGGCGTAGTCAGCGAGCCGCTTTAGCAGGTCGTCAGGAAGTGTACTGGTGAAAGTTGCCATATGATTTATATTTATGAATTGTAAATATAAATGATGTTTGTCTATTTACAATAAGCTCTCAAACCGGAAGTAACCGGATTCAAAATCGAGCCCAGTTGGCTGATTGTCAAAAAGCCCAAAAACAGAAGATCCCGAACCTGACATTGCAGAATAAAACGCTCCGGATGAATACATCTTTTCTTTGATATCGGCGATTTCGGGATAGTTTTTGAAAATGCTCGGTTCGAAGTCGTTCACTAATTCAGCTTTCCATCGGTTTCTATCCTGAAGCACTTCCGCAAGATTCACTTTTGGATTTGCACGCGTCACTCCCGCATAAGCTTCTTTGGTGCCAACATGGATTCCCGGATTAATTAGGACGAGCCAGGTTCCTTTCAAATCAATCGAAATGGGTTCCAAAACTTCACCTCTGCCTCTTGCGATTTTCGGGGTGTTTTCAATGAAAAAAGGACAATCACTTCCCAATTGCTCGGCGTATTCCTCCAGGAAAAAATCATCGAGATGGAGTTCAAAAAGGCTATTCATCAATTTCAACGCAAAAGCCCCATCCGCTGATCCGCCACCCAAGCCCGCACCCAGTGGAATATGCTTGTGAAGATGGATATTCACCGAAGGAAGATCCGGGAAATCCTTTCTCATAAGGTGATAAGCTTTCAC
>JBILPR010000262.1:0-6248 GCA_044373795.1 Algoriphagus sp.
CGGTCTTCCGTCTTCCGTCCAAAAACTTCCGTCCTTTTCATCCTCAAGATCTCACCATTTGAATTCTTGAATTGAAAGTTAGGTTAATGCCACTCCCGTCTTCGGTCTTCCGTCTTCCGTCTCCTCCTACCTCAACTCCAGCACCTCATTCGTCCCAAAATTCTCATAGCCGCTGATGATGACTTTTTCGCCTTCGACGAGACCTTCGAGAACTTCATAAAATTCAGGATTTTTGCGACCTAATCGGATCACTCTTTTCTCTGCCATTCCGGTGGTTGGATTCAGGACAAAAACCCAGTTTCCTCCGGTGTCTTTGAAGAATCCCCCGGTTGGCAGCAGCAAACTCTGCTCACTGTCTCCCAATTCAAGTCTGATTCTGACGCTTTGGCCTCTTCTGATTCCCTGAGGACTTGCGCCGGTAAACTTCATATCGACTTCAAATCGGCCATTGGTGATCGTAGGATAGATTTTCATGATTTCAAGCTCGTGCTCTTCGCCACTGAGGGTGAATTTCCCTTTCAACCCCTGCCCGATTCTTGGCAAGTACAATTCGTCAATTGGCACCCGAACTTTAAACTCATCCAACATATCAATCTGACCATATCGCTGCCCGGGATTGATCGCCTGACCGATTTCGATTTGCTCCATGGCAAGTTGCCCGGCTATCGGTGCAGTGATCACGAGGTTATTCAGAATCTGCCCAACTCCATTTAAGGAAGCGTTCATTCTGCCTTCTGACTGACGAAGCTGTCCAAGTTGGATCGCTCTGGCGATGGAATCATTCCGATAGGATTCATAGGTCAGTTCCTTACGTCGAAGATTGTATTCGTATTGCTCTTTTACTTCTTCGAATTCCCGATCGGAAACCAGCTTTTTCCCATGAAGCTCTTTGAATCTTTTATACTGAGGTTCCAGCAAACTGATTTGATAATCAATCTCAGCCAACTGACCTTTTTGATTCAGGTTGTTTTGATCGAGGAAAAGTCGCGTTTGGCGGAGGTTATTGATTTGCTCATAGAGCATCGTCTCCCGCTGCATCACATCTAGCTGGAGATTTGAGTTGGTAAGGGTCAAAATCGTATCTCCTCTTTCGACCAAGGCTCCGGATTCCCGCACGAGTTGATAGACCATTCCGCCCTCGATCGCATCCAGGAAAAAAGTCTTTGCAGGTTCAATCTGGCCTGATACCAATATATAATCGGTAAACTCACCTGTCGAAACTGTCGCAATACTAAGCCTGTCTTGCTCTACATTCATCGTAGAGCGGTGGTCTGCAAAACCTATTTGGTAAATAATTCCTCCCAGCAAAAAAGCACCGCCGGCAATCATGGCGATTCTTTTCGGTGTCCAGAATTTCTTGTCTAACTTTCTATCCATTGTGTGCAAATGCCCATTTGGGGCTGTCTCCTATATGCCAAATGGCATGCCATGCAAAAAATTGGCTTCATTGGCTCCGTTCGAAGTTTTGAGGAAATACCAAAAGATTCTACGCGAACAATTTCGTCCGCCACCGAACAAAAATCGTTCAGGACTTCGTTTTTTTAGCTACCTTAAATCAGAAATTATAAAATTAAAAAACGGTCAAAACTGTCCGAAAATGGCACTTTGGGGAAAAAAGAGGCCTGGACTTTTTTTCGGTATGCTTTTAGAATACCAGAGGCAGGGATTGAATACAGGTTCGATTTCAAAACTTAATCACTTTTAAAAATGAACGAGCAAAAAACCGGAAAAATCCTCATCATCGATGACAACGAAGATCTGCTGAAAGCAGCAAGAATTTTTCTCAAAAGACATTTTGCACAAGTGGATACGGAGACCAATCCGGATCTGCTTCCGATCCTCGTTCACAATGAGCAATACGATGTCATTTTGCTCGACATGAACTTCACCAAAGATGTGAGTTCGGGTCAGGAAGGTTTCTATTGGCTGGACCGAATCCTCGAACTTGATCCTTCGGCTGTCGTCGTGCTGATCACCGCATATGGAGATGTGAATCTTGCCGTGCGGGCAATAAAGGAAGGTGCGACTGACTTTGTGCTGAAGCCGTGGGAAAACGAACGATTGCTCGCCACTTTGAATTCTGCGCTTCAGCTTCGCCAAAAGAAACTGGAAGTAGTCCTGCTCAAAGATCAGAAGCAAACCCTGCAGCAGGACATGGACAGCAAGTTCAAGGACATCATCGGCAATAGTCCCTCCATGCAAAAGATCTTCGAAACTATCGAGCGGGTGGCTGCAACTGACGCAAACGTCTTGATTTTGGGAGAAAACGGAACCGGAAAGGAACTCATCGCCCGGGCAATTCACCGCCATTCGCGCAGAAGCCGCGAAGCATTTGTGGGCGTGGATTTGGGTTCGATCACCCAATCACTTTTTGAATCCGAGCTTTTCGGTCATAAAAAAGGATCCTTCACCGACGCCAAAGAAGATCGGGCAGGTCGCTTTGAGCAAGCGCATAAAGGCACTCTTTTCCTGGACGAAATCGGAAATCTTCCGATGTCCCTGCAGTCAAAACTTCTGGCAGTTTTGCAAAATCGACAGGTAACCCGTGTTGGTGCCAATCGCCCGACCGATGTAAATATTCGCTTGATCTCGGCCACCAACATGCCGATTCACAGCATGGTCTATGAGAATGGTTTCCGCCAGGATTTATTGTATCGAATCAATACGATCGAAATTCAGCTTCCTCCCCTCAGGGAAAGACTGGAGGATATTCCGCTTCTCACCGATCACTTCATCAGCTATTATTCCAAAAAGTACAACAAGGACATCCGCAAAGCTTCCGAACCTCTCATCAAGCGAATGCTGAAATATCACTGGCCCGGAAATATCCGGGAACTCCAGCATAGCATCGAGCGGGCTGTGATCATGACCAACCATAACGTGCTTCAGCCGGAGGATCTTTTCCTTCAGAAAATGCATCAGCCGGAGCGTCAGGATGAATCTGTGAGTTTGGAGCATCTGAACATCGAGGATGTGGAGCGAATCCTGATCCGGAAAGCATTGCAAAAACACAACGGACATATCACCAGAGCCGCTGACGAACTTGGTCTGACTCGATCATCTCTTTACCGACGATTGGAAAAATATGGTCTATAGGAGGTTTTTTATAGGAACAGTGATCCGGGTAATCCTGATCACGCTCGTTCTCTTCCTCGGCCTTTGGCTTTATTACACCCAAAGTCTCCTGCTCGCTCCCGTGATTTTGGGTTTGGTTGTGATCTTCCAGATGGGCGAGATGATTAACTATGTCAACTCGATCAATCAGAAACTCGCCCGATTCCTGGATTCGATCCGGTTTACCGATTTCTCAAGCAGCTTTATCTCGGACAGCGGAATGGGCGGTTCGTTCAAAGAAGTCAACAAAGCCTTCAACGAGGTGATGAATGTCTTCAAACAAACCCGGGCAGAAAAGGAGGAACAAATGCTTTTCCTTCAGGTGATCATTCAGCACATCAATACGGGAATTATTTCATTTAATTCCGAAGGAAAAATCGGGGTGATCAATAATGCCGCGAAACATTTGCTCCAGATTCCTCAGTTTCGGTTGATCTCGGATTTGGGAAAGCTTTCTCTCAAACTTTTGAAAGAAGTGCAGGAAATGAAGCCCGGTCAGCGAATTTCTTTCAAAGTCAATCCAAACCTCCACCTCATCATCCAATCCACTTCCCTGAAAATGGGCGGCCAAAGCTGGACATTGCTTTCGCTCCAAAACATCAATGCCGAACTCCAATCAAACGAACTCGAAGCCTGGCAAAACCTGACCAAAGTACTCCGGCACGAAATCATGAACTCGATCACGCCGATTTCCAGTTTGGTGGACTCGCTCCGAACGATTCTTGATGAAGACAGCTACGTGCAGCAGGAAGGTTTTCTGATCAAGCGCGACGGATATCAGGATATTCAGGAAGGTCTGGAAACAATCGCAAACCGAAGCCGTGGATTGGTCGGTTTTGTAAACGCATACCGCGACTACACGAATATCCCTGAACCCAAAAAAGAACTGGTTTCTGTCAAAGCTCTTTTTGAAAATGTGTTGAACCTGATGAAGGAAGATCTGCGAAATGCCCAGGTTGAGATTCGAACTGAGGTAATTCCTGAAGATTTGGAAATTCTCTGCGATGCGGATCAGATCACCATGATCCTGATCAATCTGTTGAAAAATGCTTCTGAATCTTTGCAGGCACAGGCAGACAGGACAGTCTTTTTAAGGGGTCTGAACCAAGGCGATTCGGCCACGATCATTCAGGTAGTAGATCATGGCCCCGGGATCATCCCCGAGGCATTAGAGCGGATTTTCGTTCCTTTCTACACCACCAAAAAGACCGGCTCTGGGATCGGACTCGCGATCTCCCGACAGATCATGAACCTCCACCGCGGCAGCCTTCAGGTGACTTCCGTCCCGAATGAAAAGACGGTTTTTACGTTAAATTTTAGGTAAGGAATCAAGTGCTCCGATCAATCGGTCGATATCTCCCTGCTCATTGAAAACATTGATCGATACCCGCAGTGATTCCCCTCGGACGGATATCAAAATCTTTTCTTGTTCGAGAATACTTTTCACCTGATTCAGATCCTGGCCATTTGGCAACGGCAATGAAAACAAATGATTTGCGGTAAACTCGTTTATTTCCAATGGCAAATTCCTTTGCGTCTGAAAACCCACAAGTGAATTTTTAAGCCCGCCTGCATATTCCTGAATTCGATCCGGACTCCATTCCAGAAGTTGCAAAAGTGCTTTTTCAAGAATTGGTAACAGGATAAAGTGACTCGTTTCACCTACGCTATACCGATTTGCGCCGGGCATAAACTCTTCTTTATAGTTTGTCAATTCCGAGAAATTCTGAGAATTGGTTCGATTCATCCAGGATTCTTCAAGTGGATTTCCGGTATTAAATCTCTCGCTGAAATAGGCCATGGCCATCGAGTAAGGACCCAAAAGCCATTTGTAACTGGCACAAATCAGCGCATCAATCTGGCAATCGACCACATCAATGGGCATTGCCCCAACCGACTGAGTCCCATCCACAATAAAGCAAGCGCTAACTTCTCTGCAGCGCTTTCCAATTTGCTTTAAATCAAACTTCACTCCGTTCATCCAATGGACACTGGAAATCAGGACCACTCCCGTATTCTGATCAATTTCCTCCAAGATTCTTTCATTCCAGCTTTTTCCGATTTCCTCGCTTGCAGTTCCCGGGCCGACTGAAACTAATGGTGAATCATGCTCATCTGCCCATCTTTTCAAAGAAAAATATCCGCTCGGAAACTCATCCACAACAGTTATGGCTTTCTTCCCTTTGCCCAGGTTCCAGTTATTCAGCACGCAGGCAAAACCATAAGAGGTGGATGGAACCAAAGCTACTTGCTCGGGTGAGCAATTCACCATTTTCCCGAAGATTGACTTCACCGATTCCACACCCGAAAAAAAGTCTTCCGGCTTGAGTTGATGAGGGCTTCTCATTTTGATCAAATCCTGCATTGCCGCTTCTTCGGAAGACTTGAGCATTGGACCACGATAAGCATTGTTCAGGTATGTGATCCCGGGATCAAGTGAGAAGAGGTGTTTCTGAGAAGTAAGCATCGTAGGGTGATGGAATTTGAGCGATTCCTAAAATTGGTAAAAAGATGCCAAAAACTTGATTTCCGGGAGCAGTGATTTCAAGTTTTTATTTCCAGAAAACTGCTTCTATGATTTTGGAAGAAAGGAAAGAATTGTGTTTATTCAAAAACTTTTAGGTGACAGGCAGTAAGTTATAAGTTCTGAAATCTATTGGTTGATTTTCGAGGGGATCAAAAAAGATCTGACCAATTCAGAAGCTTTCATTGGTCAGTTGGAGTGAGAAAAAAAGTTAATTTAAATATACCCGAAACCAGTTTCGCAATGCATCCAAATAGGCATGCCTTACGAAACCACATTCGCAAACACAAACGTTACCACACATTTTATGACAGAACATAAACTCGAATTTAGAAAAACAATTGAGCCGATAAAAAAATCAAAATGGTTTTATATACAATCTGTTTTGACAGCTATTGTTTGTTTTGTCATTATTCCAGACTTAACAATCGGAATTTTGATATTCATGTTTATGATCGGACTTCCAATAATATTTCAGATAATTCTTCATTTGAACTTTTACTTGCATGACAAGAATATTAGAGTGGAAATAGATTACGGAAATAGAATTTTGACATACTCCAACCTGACAGAAAAGCTAGAAATACCGTTTGAAAAAATCACAATTTTG
>JBILPR010000264.1:0-6247 GCA_044373795.1 Algoriphagus sp.
GCTGCGGGGCATAGACATACATCAGAATATCCAGAAACACCATGAGGTAAACAATGAATTGGATTGTACCATGAAGGCTCTTTAATTCTCTTTTCTCGTTCATAGCAAAGGCTTAATTGTGTGGAAACGTCAACCTTTCTGTGGCTTTTTTATAGTGTGTCTGCGGCCAAGAGATCTGAATATTTTATCTCAAGAGAGAGCGTCCTTCCGCTGATCTGGGATTCTGATAGTTCGATGGTAAACACCTTGGAATTGGGGAAGTTGAATTTTTTGAACGCATAGATATTGCGGTATTTCTTCTCAAAACTTTCCGGAGTAAAAAGTTGGTATTCCGGCTCAATCTCGATGGATTGGACATTGGTTGCTTTGGTGATTTTCTTATCCTCGATCTTAAATCTCAGTTGGTCAAGATCAAATTTGAGATTGGTATTGTTTTTAAATGAAATGTCCAGAAAGATATAATCGTCAATCGTGTAGATGTTATTTACCTGACCCGTAATCCCATACTGGTCGCTTTTGGTGATTTTTGTCTTTTTTTTCTCCTTAAACGCCTCTATCGAAAAATACCGGAGCTCCTGGTCACTCATGGGGATTTTTCCAACTTCCAGTGGACTGGTATTGACAGGAAGAATTTCAATTTGGGTCTCCAGCTGGCGTTCGTCGTGTGCATACCATAAATCATATTGTGCTATAAACTTTTGCCCGATTATGGTGACGACTCCCAAGGATTTATTGTATCCATTAAACTCGGAAACACTGTCACGGATAGCTTTCAGTCGAAACACGTTTTCCAAAGGGATATCCCCGATCATATTGTCAGTTGAAATATCAACATACTGGATAGGTTCGGGGGAAAGAAAGTGAAGGGAGATTTCCTCGTCGATGTAGACCTTGGAAAGCTGGCTTTTCAATAGCGTCCCGTTCTGCTGAGCATAGGTCGAAATAGATACAGCCCATAGTACTAGTGACATAATATAGAGTTTCATAGTAGATCAGTTTTGGTTTTGAATCAACTTTTCATTTTCCTGCAATTCGTTGGCATCAATCAGATAGACAGAAGTTCCATACTTGATATTGGCCTTGTTCTTTTTGATGGATTTGGAAACGGCTTGGGAGGTTGAGGTGAACATCCTTTGCAGGGCTGACATATATAGTTGGCTCATTGCGTCTGAGTTTTGCTGCATCGTCAGATTCATTCCATCAGTAGTATTTCCTCCTAGTTCCTTGGAAAATTCCCTAAAGGCACTGGCAGGGACATACAAGCCTTCCATGCCGTCAAGGTCATAAATAGAGATTTCAATGGGATAGATTCTGTCGTTCACCATTACGGAGGAAATAGTCAGCTTTACTCGTTGCGCTTCATATCCAGAAATCAATGCGTAGAGATAGGTTCCCTTGCTAACAATTGCATTTCCGATCAGGATATCATCCAAAAGTCGGATTCTCAATCTAGCTCCCAGGGTGCCGTTCTTGATATCCTGGTCAATGATTGCTTCGATAAATTTTCCCGTTTTTTCTCTGGTGACGGTATTGAACATTGCAGCCGTTCCGTTGGATTTGTGAACTCGGTAAACCTCCCTTTCAGCGGTTCTTTGGAGTGTTTCGACTTCTTTTTTCTTCTGCTGATGTTCTTGATAGGCTGGATCATTCACTTTTGAAATGGAGTCTATCACGGCCATCTGCGCTTTGAAAAGCTCCATTGGATCTTCGTATTTACTGGCTGTTACCTGCGCCTTATTTCCCTCCAGTTGATTGATCGCTTTCAACAATTCTTCATCTTCTTTGGAAAAGCTTTTTTGTCTGGAAGGTCGTTGATTCACGGATGGAACCGGATTTCCAGTAGTGGCTGAACCTGAATAGAAGCCTGAGTTTTTTAAGGCATTGTCGATGGAATCCAACAGCCTTTTTTCCTCTTCATTATAAAGAGTTTTTATCTGACTGGATTCCTCAACCTCTAGTTCTAATCCTTTGATGGCCGTGTATCCGTCGTTTGCCCTTTTATAGGTTTCTCTGGATGCGTCCAGTTTGGTATCGATCGGTTTGTTCTGGATCTGCTCGGATACTTTTCCAATCTGAGATTGAATACCACTGATTCCCTGAACAGGCTCTGCGAGGCTGCCCTTGCTGAACGATTTATAACCGTAAAACAGCAAACACAAAAAAGGGAGCATGATAATCGGCAGAATGTATTTTGGTTGCTTGAAGTCAATTTTCATATGATTATAATTTGATTTTTAAAGGCGATATGGAATCTTCGCATGCATTATTATCATACCTCTGTGTGTCGCTTTGGGTCATGCTCGATTTCATGTGTTTATTATTTGATTTTATCGGCCACATGGAATCTCGCACGATGGAAGATCATTTCTCTGTTTGCCTTTCTCTCTCTTGCTCGATTTCCTTTTCACTAGATTGGTTATTGAAGTATTGTAATTGCTCAATTGCTTTTTCCAGGTATGCAGAGTCAGTCTTCGAAATGGAATCCTGTGATATGATTCGCTCAATTTCAGCCTTTAACCCTGCTATTTCCGCCGCCCTTATCGTCAAGTCCTGTAATGCTGAAATTTCTGCCGAAAGCCCTCCCGGGATAGAATTCAGCTCTTTTTTGAAATTTTCAGCCTGATTTTCTGATTTGGGACTCAGTACAAAAAAGGTCAGAATGAAAGAGGCCACGATAAAAAGGAGCATGACGCAAAAAATGATTTTTGCATGGCGATCTATAAAGACCTTGGCCTTGGTATCAATTGCCTCAGCATAGGGGGAGAACTCTTTTTTAAGCTCCTGGAATACAGTAGTATTTCTTTCCCTAGAATGTGTTTTTCGAAACATTGGACAGGTCTTTATTTTCTATGGTTTTCCAACTGGTGATCAATACCCCGTGACTGTTGTTTTCACTTCTTGGGATATCGATCAATTCCCCCTCTGTAATGATCGATCTTGTGATAGTGGCACTTCTTCGATCAATCTTTTGCTTGCCGTAATACCGGAACCTGTTCTGATCGAGGACAATAGAATCTGTCTGGATAGAAAGCACAGAACTTGAAGAAAGAATGGAATTGAAATAGCCCTTTTCTTTCAGGTTATTATATTGGCCGACCCCTGTCTCATCTACAAAGTACATGGCCCTGCTCATCTGATACTCGATGTGCTTATCGTCAGGAGTAAGGTTAAAAAAAAGGCTATGGAATAAGTCCACGGCCGCTTTGTACTCAGCTGGCCTGTTCATTTGCATATTGGCTTGCTTTGCCAAAATGGGTATATCGTTGTCCAGGATATAAATGGATTGTCTTGCATTCGCCACCTGCCTAAAGGCATAAGCCGATACAAAGCCACAAATGATAATTGAAGTGAGTAGACTTCCCAAGGAAATAACAGTTGCCAATCTGATTTTCGATTCAATATTTTGGATGATCATAGTTAGATTAGTTTAGCTCTTGCGATTGATTTAGAGGTAGAAGAACCCATCCTTCCCACGGTGGTCGCTGCAGATGAGATTCCGGAAGTAGAAATGATCCAGGTAGAAATTGAAGGCACAGTGGTAATAGCAATGGCGCTGACAAAAAATGCTACAATCACAAGCCCGAAACTCAAAAATCCATTGGCTGCCAGCCAAGCCATTTTTTCAAGTCCATCCGCACCGCTACCAGTTGAAAGCAGGTATTCGTACTTGTCAATTTCAACTTCCAAGGCATATTGCTGGAGTCTTCCAGTGATGTAAAGAATCAAAAAGGCAACTCCTACATATAGATTGACTGAGACGAAACGAGCAATCCAGGTAGTGAAAGCATCGCGAAAAGCAGGCAGGATACTCGCCACCACTGAAAATGGGCCAAGTATGACCAACACGGTCGAGTAAATTATCTGCAACATGAAAATGATATAGACGGACACCCTGAGTATCCATATTGCCAACAATTCGATGATTTGGGTAGCAAGTAGTTGAAGGCTGGTTTGCATCCTAATCCTCATTTGAACAATTGGAGCAAGAATCTGGTCGGAGAAAAATCCTTTTACCCCATCCACGATCACCGTTCCTAAATCCTTGTCTGATTCTTGCGCCTGTTCGGATGCCATTTCTGTCACTGCCTGGTACTCCACCAACTGATCGGCCATTTCGATCATATAGGCTGCCCGGTCAAGCCGCAAAGCATTATTAGTTTCGTTTTGGGCTCCAAAAAGGGCTTCTGTTTTGGCCGCTATCAAGTCAGTCGGAAAAGCTATGATCTGGCAGAAAACAGGCCACCACATGAGAAGAATTACCAAAGCGAATGGCCTTAAAAGAGGCATGATTTCAAGCTTTTTATCCCCTGCCATCATTTCGTAGCTTTTCAAACTAAAGAAAATCAGCATGAAAATACAGGCCAAGGTCTGAGCATCTTTGATAAATGGGTCGGAGTGGGCAAAGCCATAATCCCTCATTTCTTCAAAGAAGGTCATCACCCCTCTGTCATAAATGCTGTTTCCCTGCAGATAGCTGATTGTTTCCTTGTATTGGTCATGATTGACCGATTGGGCAAAAGCCGAGGCTGTAGCTCCAAGAAAAAGCACAAGTCCGGCAAATAATCTTTTCATTTTAGGACTTGGGTTTGGTTAGCGATTTTTTTAGCTCTATCCTCCTCATTGGTCGGGTTTGAAAAAATGATTTCCCCGTCGGCTCTTCGTTGATTCAACTTTCGGAATGCAAGCATATTGGAAGAAATATCCAGCTTGTATTGCCACTTTTTCAGGACATCCCTCATTTCAAGCAGGATTCTGTGGTACATCAGGATTCGCTGTCCTCTTTCCATGTCCAGGCTTTTTGCAAAATCATACCTCTCCGAAAGTGAAGCCATGTTGTTGACATACCATCGGTAGGCTCCATGATCGGTCATGTATGAAATTACCTCGGATGAAATACCCTGAAAGGCATTGGAAGCAGGGTCTTCCAAAGGTTTGAGTTCCTTTTTATAATAGAGTTGATAAAGAGGATCCGTTGCCGAAAGTGCGCCTGAAATGCGAGCCATTTCAGAGTTTGCCAAGTTTTTGACCGTATCCGAGTGCTGTTTATAGTAGTTGGAAGAAATTTGCATCGCCGCGGCCAAACCCAGTCTTTGGGTCTGTTCTCCTCTAGGAGACAAAGGTCTTCTGTCCAGATCCTGGTAATTGGGATGCAATCCCCAGGTGGCATACCAAATTGGATTTGTCGGGATCCCAAGCAGTCTATTGGGTTCTGGATAGAATTTATCCTCATCCCATTGCTTAAATACCATCCGTTCTTGCTGAGCTACAATAGCTTGATCATGAATAGGAATCTGCCCATAGCTTGGAATATAAACAGAAAAGAGGACGAAAAATGAGAGCGTAGTTTTCATCGGGCAAGGATTTTCTGTTTGATGATTATTTCGTTAATCAATCCTAAATCCCGGTTGATGTAGGCTTGATAGGGATTGAGGGACATGATTATCCCGTTGGTCTTTGCCCAGTAGATGCTGTTTTTGGCAGCGAGTACCAAGGCAAGAATTACCTGTAATTCCTTCTGGACTGAATCAAGGAGCTCGTCCCGGACATTATAATTCATCAAGAGGTTATCACCTTCTTTGAGAATCAGGGATGAAACTTCCGTTGCAAGTTTGATACTTCTGGTTTTTGCCTGGCCAGTATACTCTTCGATAAAAAGAAAAAGGATGGGATTATCGGCTGCCAACTGGAAAGCCTCTGCGGAAATTGAACTGATATCCAAGACGGTTTCAGCTATCATCCTTACCTGAATTGCATCTTTAAACGCTTCATTGATTTGGGTAAGGGAGTTGACAATCATGGTCTGAACCAATGCCAAGCTGGAGGAATTGAGAATGATATCATCGGTGTTCTGCTTGATGATATCCAAAGTTTGGTGATACCCTATTTCGCTGACATTCCTTACCGCAGCATTGGCATTGACAATCGCAAAATGGTCTTTGTCAAATACAATTGTTTGGGAATAGGTCTGAACTGCCACAAAACAGAGTAAAAGGAAAAAGAGATTTTTCATTGGATTAGCGTTTTTGCGTTTTGAATGATTTCTTCTACCAAGGCCAATTCCGTTGCCACATACTCCAGGTAGGGATTGACTCCTCGCTTTCTTTCCAGATGATGTTGAAGAGATTTGGAAACTGTATAGGAAAGCCCGTTGATTTCCCTCAGCTCATCAAGTATGTGATGGAAAAGTATTCGTCTTTCCGAAACTTTCATTTGGTTGACCACTCCGATACTTGCCGAAAGGCCAAAG
>JBILPR010000265.1:0-6243 GCA_044373795.1 Algoriphagus sp.
CTCTCATTGCTGAAGCTTCTATTTTTCCTGCAAGTTTTGGAAGGACTTTATCCAAAGCTTTTCCTGCATTTGTGGTAGTAGGAATGATTGAATAGGCTGCTGCACGTGCTCTTCTAAGATCCCGATGAGGAGCATCATGCAAGTTTTGATCGTTTGTATAAGAATGTACAGTGGATGCAAATCCTTTGATGATTCCAAATTGATCCTCCAAAACGCTGACCATAGGGGCAAGGCAATTGGTGGTGCAGGAAGCGTTGGAAACGATGGTTTCTTCTCCCGTAAGAATTGAATCATTGACGCCGAGTACAATCATGGGAATGCTTGAATCCATGGATGGAGCGGATATCAACACTTTTTTTGCACCAGCTTTTAAATGTTTTTCAGCCTGCAATCGATCAGTAAATCTGCCAGTACATTCTATTACGATATCTATTCCTAATTTTCCCCAAGCAAGATTTTCAGGATTCGCCTGGCCAAAGAGCTGGATTTTCTGATCACCAACGATTAACTGATCACCTTCGAGCCGGATCTCAGCCAAGGTTTTACCGTGAATGGAGTCATATTTGAGAAGATGGGCAATTGCCTTAGGCTCAGCCAAATCATTGATTGCTACAAGGTCAAAATCAGGACTTCCAAGCAAAATTTTACTGGTGTAGCGACCGATTCGACCAAAACCGTTGATGGCAACCTTTATTTTTTCTCCTGGTATCATTGGATTTATGTAAGCTGTAAAAGACGAAATTAGATAAAAGACTTACATTCCTTCTAAAGAAAATTTTATTCCTTTGGTTCAGGTTTTTAGCTTTCAAACCAAATAAATTTCTGAGGCCACTTTGTTATTTTAAGGTTAAGCTTCTATATTTGCACAACCATTTGAAAAAGCACGTTTTTCATGGTTTTAGAAGGTCGGTTCGTCTAGGGGTTAGGACACGTCCCTTTCACGGATGAAACACGGGTTCGATTCCCGTACCGACTACAAACAGCTTATTATCAGGGCCTTAGCTGTGTTATTGAAATTATTTAACCCAAGGTCGGTTCGTCTAGGGGTTAGGACACGTCCCTTTCACGGATGAAACACGGGTTCGATTCCCGTACCGACTACTAAGAATTTAAAGATTTAACTTTAAAATTCTTATTAAATTTTTGTTTTATGGTTGTTAGTGGTTAAAGTGCACAAAATCCCGATCCTTGATCGGGATTTTTGTTTTTATAGCAGCTTTATATCAGTGGGCTTTTCCCGAATCACTTTTTGATTAATTTGGAGTTTGAATCCAACTCAAACCCAGCATGCCTAAATCAAAAACTCATTTCAAAAGCACAGTCCTAATAGGATTGGTGGCTTTGCCTTTAATTTTTTCCTGCAAAAAAGAAGAACCCGTAGATCTCCGGATCAGAACTTTTACCAAAGAGGAAATTACTCCGATGGTTCAGGCAATAGAAGCCCAGGTAAACCCAATTCTAAGCCCTGGATTAAAATTATCCCTTTGGGCCATGGATTCATTGGTTTATGACCCAATTTCAATCCAAATCACTGATAATGGTGACTTATATTATTCCCGAACTAATAGACAAAAAGACTCCGAATTTGACATTCGCGGTCATCAGGATTGGGAAATCCGATCCATTAGTCTCCAAACGATCGAAGATAAAAGAGCATTTCTACATTCTGAACTTTCACCCGAGCGCTCGGCAGAAAATGAATGGCTGACAGATTTGAACGGTGATGGTTCCCACGATTGGAAAGACTTGACCGTTCAAAAAGAGCAGATTTATAAATTAAGAGACACAGATGGTGATGGTCTGGCCGATTGGTCTCAGATGGCTGTTGAAGATTTCAATGATGAGGTAACAGACGTAGCCGGTGCGGTGATGATGGGCGAAGATGCTTTGTATGTCGGAGTAGGTCCCGATGTATGGAGATTGGTTGACAAAAATGAGGACGGGATCATGGACGAAAAAACCTCCATTTCTCATGGTTACGGTATTCATATAGGCTTTGGCGCACATGGTATGTCCGGTTTGGAAATGGGCCCTGACGGTCGTATATATTGGGGAATCGGAGATATTGGATTCAATGGAAAAGGTCCTGATGGGACTGAATGGAAATACCCAAATCGCGGTGTCATAGCAAGATCAAATCCGGATGGAAGTGATTTTGAGATTTTTGCTATGGGCGTCAGAAATACCCATGAGTTCGTTTTTGATGCTTATAATAACCTGATTTCAGTAGATAACGATGGTGATCATGCTGGCGAAAAGGAGCGATTGGTTTACTTAACCAATGGTTCGGACTCTGGCTGGAGAATCAACTGGCAATTTGGAAAATATCGTGATCCGGATAACAATCCTTACAAAGTCTGGATGGACGAGAAGCTGTATTTACCTCGTTGGGAAGGTCAGGCGGCTTTCATCACACCTTGTATTCAAAACTACGTCAGTGGCCCAACAGGCATGGTTTTCAATCCTGGAACCGGCCTTGGACCAAAGTGGAAAGATAGCTTTTTTGTGGTAGAATTTGTGGGAAGCCCCGCTCGTTCTGGCATCCACGCTTTCAAACTTCAGCCAAAAGGCGCAAGCTTTGAAATGACAACAACCGAGCGGATTCTTTCAGGAGTACTACCTACGGGTTTAGATTTTGGACCTGATGGAGCATTATATGTAGCTGACTGGATAGATGGCTGGGGCACCAAAAATTACGGAAGGATTTGGAAGCTTGAAGATGAAAGCGCCAAAGGCTGGGAGATTCAAAAAGATACTGAAAATCAATTGAAGTCTGATTTCAGGAAATTGGATGAAAAAGAATTGAAGGCCAGACTGTACCATGAAGACTTGAGAGTTCGTCGAAAAGCTCAATTTGAATTGGCAAAACGTGGGGATGACGGTGCTGAAATTTTCGAAGAAGTCATTGGTGACAAGTCAAATCAGTATGCGAGAATTCATGCAATAATCGGACTGAGCCAATTGGCAAGGATGGAAGACATGTCATATGCAGACGGAATTGTTAACTTATTAGGCGATTCAGATCCTGAGATCAAAGCTCAGGCTGCTAAATGGCTTGGGGATATTCGCTATCCAAAAGCTGGTAAAGAATTGGTAGCCGGCCTGAAAGACACTGAGCCTCGTGTACGTTTCTTTAGCGCAGAGGCATTGGGAAGAACCTCAAATCAAGAAGCTGTTCAGCCTTTGATTGCTCTTTTGGAATCAAATAATGACATAGACGCATATTTAAGACATGCTGCAACTTTAGCACTTTCCAGAATTGGTCAGACAGCTCCATTAGCTGCACTTTCCACACATCCTTCAAAAGCAGTTAGAATGGGCGCAGTAATCGCTCTCAGAAGACTGGAATCAGCTGAATTGGCTAAGTTTCTTCAGGATTCAGATGAATTGATTGTGACGGAAGCTGCGCTTGCGATTCACGATGATTTTTCTGTTCCAGCTGCATTGCCTGCCTTGGCTGATTTGGCCACGAGCAGTAACTTCCAAAACGAGCCCTTGATGAGAAGAGTAATCAGCGCGAATCAGCGGGTAGGCGAGGTTAAAAACCTGAACAACTTATTGGTTTATTCCAGCAAAACTGATATCCCATTGCCTTTGAAGAAAGAAGCAATTGCTGCGATCGGAACCTGGGCAAAGCCTTCGGTCTTGGATCGAGTTGATGGCAGATACAGAGGAGTAGTGGAGCGTGATCCGGGAATCGTTAGGGAAGTTTCAAAAGAATCTCTACTCGCTCAGCTCAATTCTCCGGAAGAAGAGATCCGATTGGAGTCTGCAAAGGCGATGGGTAAATTAGCTTTCATTGGAACTGAGAAAGAACTTCTTGTAAAACTGAAAACCGACCCATCTGTAGCTGTTAAAGTTCAGGCTTTGATGTCTTTGAATACCATGAATTCAGCTTTGTTGTCTGAGGCGATCAATTACGCTATGAGTGATAATAGAGAAGATTTGAGAGTTGCAGGTCTTTCTATGTTGTCAGAAACCTCTTTGCCCAAGGAGCAAAAAGTGAAGCTTTTGACAGACATTATTCAGAAAAGGACAATTGCTGAGAAGCAAACTGCCCTGCTTACTTTAGGCGGACTTCCTGATAGCAAAAGCCTGAAGGAATGGGATTTGATTTTGGCGGATTTCCAAAAAGGCAAACTTCCTGAAGGAACCTGGATAGAACTCGAAGAAGCTATCTCCTCAACAAATTCACCAGAACTCAAAACTAAATTCGCCATGTTACTCGATGAAAAAGCGGGTGGAGTTGAATGGAAGAAGTATTCTGGAGCTTTGGCTGAAGGAAGTGTCAGAACTGGAAGAAATATCTTTTTCCAAAATCAAACTGCCCAGTGTATCCGATGCCATGCATACGATGATATGGGAGGAAATGCCGGACCAAGAATAAACGGCGTTGGAAATAAATTGAGTAGGGAGGAGCTTCTCATTGCGTTGGTGGATCCAAGTGCAAGATTATCTCCGGGATTTGGGATGGTTACGATTGAAATGAATTCTGGTGAAAAACTAACCGGAACCATGATTTCTGAATCAAAAACCGGAGTTACGGTAAAAGTTGGCGCTGAACCGGAAAAGCAGATCGCAAAGTCAGAAATCAAGACTTCCAAGATTGCAGCATCAAGTATGCCTCCGATGGGGACAATCCTTTCAAAGCGAGAGCTTAGAGACCTTGTCACCTTCTTGATGACACTCACAACAGAAGAATGAGAAAAACCTTTTTAAGAATAGCAGGAGCGATCATCATGATTCTCCTGCTATTTCCTTTTGTACTGATCCTGATTGGAAGGAGTCAGCTCCATGATTCTGATATTCCTCAAAAAGAAAGCTTAGTAGAATCAACTTCCAAACTTCGGATTATGGCTTTTTTTCCTCATCCAGATGATGAGGTCACTGTCTCGGGCACTCTCATGAACCTGATTGAGCAAGGGCACGAAGTTCACTTGATTTGCCTGACAAAAGGTGAAGCAGGAAACTCCGGAGAAGCCTACACAAAACAGGAATTGACAGATCTGAGAACTTTAGAAATGCAACTATCTGCTGATATCATTGGTGTTGAAAAGCTGCATCTTCTGGATTATCCGGATGGCGGATTGGATGAAATCGGACTGGACAGCATTCAACGAATTGCCCTCGATTGGATAAATCAGATCCAACCTGACGTTCTCATTTCATATGATTCAAAAGTTGGGCTTTATGGTCATTCTGATCACAAATTGAGTGGAATTGCTGTTGAACAGGTTTTTCTCGGGAATTCGGGAAAACCAGATTTTATACCGACTCAGCTTTTTCAAGTCACCCTTTCTCCAAAACAAATTCAGGTAGCGTTGAAGCTTTCAACCGGGTTTCAGAGAAACTATCCAAAGGATCTGAGCCAAGGCCTTCCTAAACCTGATTTTTCGGTTTCAACTCAGCCTTATTTTCACCGTGTTTTGGAAGTAATGAATGCTCATCAGACACAGCAAGAAGTTCTTAAGGATCTGATGCCATATCACGATGTTGTTCCGGCTTGGATTTATTCAAGGATCTTTGATCGGGAATACTTCCATGAAGTGAAATAAAGAAAGCCACCTTCTCAGGTGGCTTTCCGCTATTCAAATTATTTGACTTGTAATTAATTTAGGAACTCATCGAAAGTCAAGCTCACAAAATACATCGTTCCAACAGTTGGGTTGCCCCAGGCTTGGGTGTATCCGCTATTAAATAGATTTGATCCACCCACTTTCAAAATTGATTTCATGCTTTTCAACTTATAGCTGAACTGTGCATCAAATGCGCCATAAGCAGGAATCACAGAAAGCTGCTGACTAGAGACAGGAGCATTAACAAATGTACTTTGCCATGCAAATTCGCCCTGCCATCTGTAAGCCAAAGCAAAACCAAGGTTTTTGACGATTTCTCTGTTTGCAAAGTTCAAAACATATCGGTATTCAGGAGTATTGAAGCTTGGCTGGAAGCCTGTTTCTGCAAGCTCATCAAGATTAGAAAGCGTGTTGTAAGATACATTACCGCCCAAACTATAACCTTTAGCAAGTTTGTAATCCATACCTAAAGCCCAGCCCCATGATTTGATTACTTCGGTTCTGTTCACTGGAATTGAGTAAACATTTCTGGTTGTAGATGAAAGCAAATTGAGTCCAAGTGCAGAAGGAATACTGGCAGCATTGTAATTTTTATCTTGAATTAATACCTGACCTCCAATGAAATTTTCAAACTCATTGAAATAAGCATAAGCATCGACTAACAATC
>JBILPR010000047.1:0-20236 GCA_044373795.1 Algoriphagus sp.
AGAAAGAGCAAACGAGATGGGAAAAACTTCATGGCTTTTACCGCAGAGATCAGTCAAACCAACAAAAAGCGAATCATCCAAACAATTAGGGAACTCGGGGCTTGGCGGGATACCAGAGTGGAAATCCGATCAATTGCCGATCAGCTTAATGCAAAGTTGAGAGGCTGGATCAACTACTATGGCTTGTACAGTAAGCGAAGCCTCCGATGGACCTTACTTAAGGTGGAAGAAAGGCTTATAAAATGGCTTAAGAAAAAACACAAGGCTGGCACCAGAAAGGCAATAGCGAAACTCAAGGTGATAAGAAGGGAAAACCCTGAACTCTTTTATCACTGGAAGATAGTGTAAGTAAAGTCTAATCTTTATTAAGAATAACAAGAGCCGTATGACGGGAGACTGTCACGTACGGTTCTGTGAGAGGCTTAGGGGTGAGACTCCCCTTTGCCTACTCGGCGGTTAAAAAAAAGGCTACCACAAAAAGGACAAAATTCACAAAGGAATTTCCCACCACGGTGCAAAGTGGCAGGAGGCTCAAAAGTGTCATTCGGAAGTTGAAATCTAATGTCCAAAATCTAATGTCTTATGTCTTAAATTTTTGAAATCGCCTGATATTTATCACCTTATACAATACTTGATCGTTGTAATTTGAGATGTTTTCAAAAGCAATCATGAATATCTTACCTGGGCAAAGTTTTCCAATCGGATCAAGCCTTCAAAAAGAAGGGGCGAATTTTTCCTTGTTTTCAAAAAACGGAGATTGGGTTGAGCTCTTATTTTTTGATCATGAGGATGATTCGGAACCTTCTCAAGTCATTCGGCTGGATCCTTTAATCAACAAAACATATCATTACTGGCATGTCTTTGTTTCCGGAATCAAAGCAGGTCAGTTGTATGGATATCGGGTCAATGGACCTTTTTTGCCAAATTTTGGACATCGGTTCGACTCTTCCAAGACTCTCTTGGATCCTTATGGAAAATTGGTTGTTTTTTCCCATCTCTGTCCAAAAAGTGTGGTTTGTGACATCAAGGATTACGATTGGGAAGGGGATGAGCATCTCAAAACCCCTTTTGCGCAGACGATTGTTTATGAAATGCATGTGGGTGGATTTACCAGAAATCCCAACTCGGGAGTTTCGGCAAAGAAGCGGGGCACTTATCTGGGGCTGATTGAAAAAATCCCCTATCTGGTGGAGCTCGGGATAACCGCCGTCGAATTGCTTCCAGTTTTCCAATTTGATAATCAAACAGTGGATGGTCGAGTGAACTATTGGGGTTATGATCCGATCTCATTTTTTGCTGTTCACCGGGGATATAGTTCCGACCCGAATCCCTTGAAAGCATTGGATGAGTTCCGGGACATGGTCAAGGCGCTTCATAAGGCCGGGATTGAGGTTATTATGGATGTGGTTTTCAATCACACCGGTGAGGGCGGAGCAAATGGCTCCACTTATTCATTCCGTGGGATAGATAACAGTATTTATTACACACTGAATGAAAATAAGGCCGAGTATTCAGATTTTTCGCTCTGTGGCAATACGCTTAATGCAAACCAACCGATCGTGCGAAGAATGATCATGGATAGCCTCCATTTCTGGGTAAAGTACATGCATGTCGATGGCTTCAGATTTGATTTGGCATCAATACTTTCCCGTGATGAAAAGGGAAATCCGATCGAAAATCCACCCATTCTTTGGGATATCGAATCGGATCCGATTTTGGCCGGAACAAAGCTCATCGCGGAAGCTTGGGATGCTGCCGGGCTTTATCAGGTGGGTACTTTTATCGGTGATAGCTGGGTAGAATGGAACGGTCAATTCCGGGATGATGTCAGGGCTTTTTTGAGGGGAGATAATGGGAAAGTGAAGGAATTCGTCAGCCGGCTGATCGGAAGTCCAGATCTCTATGGTGATCAGGACAGGGAACCTGAGCAAAGCGTCAATTTCATTACCTGTCACGATGGATTTACGCTGAATGACTTGGTGTCTTATAACCACAAACACAATGAGATGAATTGTGAGGCAAGCCGGGATGGGACAAACGACAACCTAAGCTGGAACGGAGGAGAAGAGGGCCAGACCCAAAATCCTGAGATTGAAGCCTGGAGAATCCGGCAAATCAAGAATTTTTTCACCGTTACCTTGACCTCCATGGGAGTTCCGATGATATCGATGGGGGATGAGGTTCGACGTACTCAACTTGGCAACAACAACGCCTATTGTCAAAATAATGAGATAAGCTGGTTCGATTGGGATTTGGTCAAAGAAAACCGGGACCTGTTGCGATTTGTTAAGATGCAGATCAACAGAAGGCACAATTGGGATTCCAGGCAGAAAGAATCAACAATGAGTCTGAAAGAGTTTTTGAGTAAAGGACAATTTACTTGGCATGGTGTAAAAATAGGCCAGCCAGATTGGTCAGATGTCTCACATTCAATCGCAATTACGGTAGAATCTCTTAGCTCCGATACTGCGATGCATGTCATGATCAATGCCTATTCCGAACCCTTGGAATTTGAACTTCCCCAGCTTTCTAAATCCAAAAACCGATCCTGGAAGCTTTGGATAGATACGTTTAAGCCATCCCCAAATGATATCTGCGAGTGGGACACTGGGTCCCTTATCAGCAAACCCACCTATCTGGTCAATGCCTATTCAATTGTAGTTTTGATGGGGTGAGTAGCTCTTCCGGTAAGTATTGGAAGAGAGGAGGAAACAGCCAGGTCTGATCTATCGGGAACCGAAGTAATCTGTTTCTTGTCATTGCGGGAGTTAAGACGATAACTAAGGTGAGCAGGATCGTCCAAACCCGATGCAATCTGCCTATTTGAAAACAAAATCCCCCAATCAACACCCTCTGGTTTTGGCGACAGATTTTTTTTGACATGATGACGGCCAAAAACTAAAATCATGATTCGACATTTTTTCCAGGGGTTGAAACCCCTGGAAAAAATGTCGAATGTCCCTAATGGGACATTTCTCGGGCTAAACATTCATAATCCCGGAACCTTTTTCATTAAGGTTTATTCCCTAAAGACTCTGTGTACATCCCCGCCACGGGGGTAAGTTGTGATTCCTCGGGGTATCTCCGTGTAATTTTTTTAAAAAAAATCAACCAGCTTCTACCATTCAAAACATGATTTTTATCAAACCCTGAGCTAAGTTTTTCCTGTAGTTTCTACTGATTATTGGCCTATCTTCAACTTGTAAACTCAAACTTTGAGGTGACTTATTTTTCTTAAAATCAATCCGTTAGCGATATGAAACAGCTCTTAATTCCAATTCTTGCTCTGCTTTTGACATCCCTCTTCTTTGGCACGTCACTCGCTCAAAACAATAAAACCTCGCTCAATCCCAAATACGATTCCAAAGCCGACTCGATCATGCGCCTGATGACGCTGGAAGAGAAAGTTGGCCAGATGAACCAATACAACGGCTTCTGGGAAGTGACCGGCCCGGTGCCTAAGGAAGGTGATGCTGCAATCAAGTACGAGCAACTCCGAAAGGGACTAGTCGGCTCCATGCTGAATGTCAACGGAGTGGAAAATGTCCGTGCTGTGCAGAAGATAGCCGTGGAGGAGACCCGACTGGGAATCCCTTTGATCATCGGTTACGATGTCGTCCACGGGTACAAAACGATCAGCCCGATCCCATTGGCAGAGGCCGCAAGCTGGGATTTGGAAGCTATTCGCAAGTCCGCTGAAGTAGCCGCAACAGAGGCAGCAGCAGCTGGGATCAACTGGACATTTGCACCGATGGTGGATATTTCCAGAGATGCCCGCTGGGGTCGTGTGATGGAAGGTGCCGGGGAAGATCCGTACTTGGGTAGCAAGATCGCTTTTGCAAGAGTGAAGGGTTTTCAGGGCGATGATTTGAAAGCTGTCAATACAATCGCAGCGACGGCCAAGCACTTTGCCGGATATGGCTTCTCCGAATCTGGCCGCGATTACAATACCGTCGATGTCGGCACTTCTACACTTTACAACGATATTCTTCCTCCTTTCGAAGCAACCGTGGATGCAGATGTGAAGATTTTCATGAACTCATTCAACCTGCTTAATGGCATTCCTGCTACAGGCAACTCCTTTTTGCAGCGGAAAATTCTGAAGGGAAGATGGGCTTTCAAAGGATTCATCGTTTCTGACTGGGGGTCTATTGGGGAGATGATTCCTCATGGTTTTGCAAAGGACGGGAAGCAGGCCGCCGAGTTAGCTGCAAACGCCGGCTCAGATATGGACATGGAATCCCGCTTGTATGTGGAGCATTTGACGGCCTTAGTCAAAGAAGGAAAGGTAAAAGAATCCGTAATCGATGATGCCGTGAGAAGGATTTTGACAGTGAAATATGAATTGGGATTGTTTGATGATCCTTATAAATACTGCGATGAAAATCGCGAAAAGGTGGAAACCGGAAAACCAGCTTTTCAGGAGGCTGTTCTGGACATGGCCAAAAAGTCTGTCGTGCTTTTGAAAAATGAAAGGAATTTGCTTCCGCTCAAAAAATCGGGAATGAAGATCGCCTTGATCGGGCAGTTGGCAGCTGATAAAGATAGCCCGCTCGGAAGTTGGAGAGCGCTGGGTGCACCTAATTCAGCAGTCTCTGTTTTGGAAGGAATGGAAGCCTATCCAGGCAATTCTCTTGAATATGTAGAAGGGGTGAAGCTCACGGAAGGTACCCCCGGATTTGCTTTCGAAACCAAAATCAATGTCACGGATCGAACCGGTTTTGAAGCTGCAAAAGCTGAGGCTCGAAATGCAGACGTAGTGGTGATGGTGCTCGGAGAACATGGATTTCAATCAGGAGAGGGCAGAAGCCGAACCGAACTGGATCTCCCTGGACTGCAGCAGGAATTGCTTGAAGAAGTCTATCAGGTCAATTCAAACATCGTGCTTGTGCTGATGAATGGCCGGCCATTAGTGATCGATTGGGCTGTTGCGAATATCCCTTCGATTTTGGTGGGTTGGCATTTGGGAACTCAAAGTGGCAATGCTTTGGCCCAGGTACTCTATGGAGACTATAATCCTAGCGGAAAACTTCCAATGAGCTTCCCGAAAAATGTGGGACAGATTCCTGTTTATTACAATCATAAATCGACCGGAAGACCTGCAAATCCAGGTTCGGATCTGGTCTTTTGGTCGCATTACATTGATTCTCCCAATGAGCCCTTGTATCCATTTGGGTACGGTCTGAGCTATACGAGTTTTGAATATTCCAATCTGAAACTGAGCTCGGAGGGATTTGCAAAAGACGGAAGTGTAACTGTCTCTGTCGACTTGAAAAATACAGGAAGCCTTACGGGCAAAGAGACGGTTCAGCTTTATATCCGGGATTTGTTTGCAAGCGTCGCTCGTCCCGTGAGAGAGTTGAAGGACTTTCAGCAAGTGGAATTAAAAGCAGGTGAAAGCAAAACGCTGAGCTTTAAGATCACGGAGAAATCAATCGGATTTTATGATAACGAAGGAAAATGGATCGTAGAGCAGGGAGACTTCAAAGTATTCGTTGGTGGAAGTTCCAAGGCGACTTCCGAGGCAGGATTTAGGTTTTTGGAAAAGTAGAAGCTGGGCTAATAAAGATCATCAGGTAAAATTTAGAAAAGACAAAAAAACCCGACTGCCAGAAATGACAGCCGGGTTTTCTCTTTTCAGGTCAATTAAAACGGAGGAGCAGTTTCTGCCTTGGCGGATTTATTTGTCATAAGAAGCACCTCATTTACAACCACTTCTGTGATATAGCGCTTGATGCCCTCCTTGTCTGTGTAAGAGCGATTGGTAAGTTTGCCTTCGATCGCTATCTCCGAACCTTTATCCGTGTACTTATCGAGCAACTCTGCATTCTTACCCCATAGGACAAGATTATGCCAGGTAGTTTCGGTGACTTTTTCACCTTTCTGATTTTTGTACACCTCGTTTGTAGCAAGGGTGGCGTGACCTACGGCCTTGCCGCTTTCAAGGGTTTTGATTTCTACTTTGGCACCCAAGTGACCGATTAGCTGTACTTTGTTTCTTAGCGCATTCATGATGTTTGTTGTTTTGGTGTGAAAAATTTATTGATCGTTTTCGCCAGAGGTTAAATTCGATGAGTCAAAGTTGGGGCAGATCAATGCGGCAAGTCGGTAGTTACCCGTTTGTTTCCGATAGTAATCGCTTGTTGTCGGATAAACCTTCAAATAGCGATCTGAGAAGGGTTTTTGAAATTGAAAAAATTTTGAAACTTGAAAATCTATTTTGAATATGTCTGGTAATCCTTCGGAAAATGAGTGATTTGTTTTGCTTTTTTTAGAAAAGGAAAGGCTTGTTCTTTCTTCTTGTGAGGCAGTTTGATACTTTGCAGGACAGATTCTTTAATTTTTGCCTACCCTATTTAGAATGACAAACTATTTGATCGTCCCTGGTCTGGGTAATTCAGGACCTGAGCATTGGCAGACATTTTTTGAAAACTCTGGGTCCAATTTTATCCGGATTCAGCAGCAAGATTGGGATGCTCCGGATTGTGAAGATTGGATCAGCACAATCGATCGGGCAGTTTCCGGATTTAATCTCTCTTCAGTGATTTTGATTGGACACAGCATAGGCTGTATCGCTATTGCACATTGGGCTAAAAAATATCAAAAGGTCATTAAAGGAGCTTTGCTGGTGGCACCCTCGGATTTGGAATCTCCGGTTTATTTGTTTCAGGCAACGGATTTTAGCCCTATTCCGCAGGAGAAATTCAACTTCAGGACAATCGTCGTGGCAAGCGAAAATGATGAATGGGTAAGTCCGGATCGGGCCAGATTCTTCGCCGCTAACTGGGGAAGTGATTTTATCAGTTTGGGTAAAGCGGGTCATATCAATGTTACTTCCGGCTATGGAGTTTGGAATGAAGGGCTGGATATTTTGAAAAAGCTGAATTGATCGAAGTCGTACTTTTTCTGCTTCCAAACATTTAATCTATTTCAAACAAACCTTAATTATACGCATGGAAGTAACTCATTTTCAAAAACCAATTTTCTTAAAACCCACTTCCAAACTAGACAAAAAGGCTGATGTATTTGAAAAGCTTTTGAATGAACTAAGGAGCCGGGACCTTCCAGATTCTATGATCGAATCGATTAATCAGCAAGTTGCTTTGGTTCATTCTTCTGGGATTGAAGAAAAAGCTTTTGTGAAGCAATTGTCCAAATCCCAATCTCAGATCTTGCATCAACTCATGAAAGAGCTAAAGATTGTTCGCAAGAATCATTACCGTTCGACTTTTATGTCCATAGGAATGGCAGGTATTGGGATTCCGCTCGGAGTAGCTTTTGGGTTGGCATTTGGCAATTTAGGGTTATTGGGAATAGGTTTGCCAATCGGGTTGGCAGTTGGAATTGCAATCGGAACAGCAAAGGATAAAAAAGCAGCCGATGAAGGCAAGCAGCTTGATGTGGAAATTATCTATTAAAAGTTGAGTAAACTATCAAAATTGAGCCTTTTCTGATTTTTCAAAGAGTGAGTCCCTCATTTCTGTCAAGGCAGAAAAGCAATATCACAGGTACTTCATTCTAACCCACTTGATAAATGAAAGCAATCGTCTACACCGAATACGGCCCGCCGGAAGTTGCAGCGGTGGTTGAAGTTCCAAAACCAATCGCTACGGATGATGAGGTTCTGATAAAAGTTCACGCTTCGACAGTCAATCGAACGGATTGCGGATTCAGAAGTGCTGAGTATTTTATTGTCCGATTTTTCAGCGGGCTTTTAAGGCCGAAGAATCAAATATTGGGGTGTGAATTTGCCGGAGAAATTGAATCGGTCGGGAAAAATGTCACTTCTTTTAAAGTAGGAGATAGAGTGTTTGGATTCAATGAAGCTAAATTCGGAGGACATGCTGAATACATGACTATTCACGAAAATGCGGCGATCGATTTGATTCCGGAGAAGCTCAGCTATATAGAAGCAGCTCCGCTTACTGAAGGTGTTCACTACGCACTTTTCAACCTGCGAGCAGCAAAAATCCAAAGCGGGCAACAAGTTTTGGTCAATGGGGGAACGGGAGCAATCGGCTCTGCTGCCGTTCAGCTTGCGAAATTTTTCGGAGCAGAGGTCACGGCAGTTTGCCATCAAAAACAGGTAGAACTGGTGAAATCGCTGGGTGCGGATGAAGTGATTGATTATACCCAAGAAGACTTTACGAAGCTCAAAAAGAAATTTGATATCGTCTTTGATGCGGTGGGAAAAAGCTCCTTTGGCAAATGTAAACCTATCTTGAAAGATCAGGGAATCTACATGTCAACCGAATTGGGATACATGTCTCAAAATCCTTTTTTAGCAATAATTACTCCTTTATTTGGCGGGAAAAAAGTCTTGTTCCCACTTCCGTCGATCACCAAAGAGGATGTTAGCTTTTTCAAGGAACTCGCGGAAAAAGGGAAATTCAGACCTTTGATTGACAGATCTTATCCCATGTATCAAATTGTGGAGGCTTACAGATACGTGGAGACCGGTCAAAAAATCGGGAATGTGGTGATAGAAATTATTTAGTAAGTATGTGCGCTTTTAAATCATTTGTAGTATTCACTTAGTATGTTTAGCTGGAAGACCGATGACGGATGATCGGTGAAATCCAAAATCAAACATTTCACTGGGTATTCAATTGTTTAAACATTCAAAGGTCAAGATTGCGGAAACACATATTTTCCAGTTCAGTATGCAAAGTAAAATCTCAATCAAATGTTCACTCGGGAATCAGGATTTATGAAAGTTTTCAAAGCATGTAGCGGATTTGTTTTTCTATTCGCCATTCTGATTCTTGCAGGTTGCGCAACCAATCCACATCTGAAATCCGGTGAGGGCTATGTGGAAGTTGAGGGAGGAAAGGTTTGGTACGGGATCATGGGAGAGGGTGAAAATACTCCTCTTTTGGTCATGCATGGCGGTCCGGGAAGCACCAGCCGGAGTTTCTATCAGTATTCCTCGATTGCCGAAGATCGACCGATTATTATGTTTGATCAATTGGGAAGTGGCAGGTCTGACTATCATGAAGACACTTCATTGCTGAAAGTTGAAAATTTCGTAGCGCAGGTTGAGGCATTAAGAAAAGAACTTGGGCTGAAAGATTTTTATGTTTTGGGACATTCATGGGGCTCGGCATTAGGGCTGGAATATTACCTCGCGCGCCCCGATGGGATCAAGGGTTTGATTTTCAGTAGTCCGTATTTCAGCACGGCGATTTGGGACGCTGATGCCGATACACTTATAAGTACACTTCCCGATTCGATTCAGTCTGCAATTAAAAAAGAGGAGGAGACTAGAGACTTTTTGTCGGCAGAATATTTACATGCCAATGAAGTTTTTGCTAAGAATTTTGGCTTGAGAAAAACCCGATTGTCCAGCGAACTAGATACGGTTCCTTCGGAAAGCAATTCATTTATCTACAATTACATGTGGGGTCCGACTGAGTTTACTGCAACCGGAACACTCAAAAATTACGATCGATTGACGGAATTGAAAGAAGTTAAAGTTCCTACACTTTTCATGACCGGTGAATTTGATGAAGCCAGGCCTAGCACCGTCCGATATTTTCAAAGTCTGGCACCAAATTCCAAATTTGTAATGATCAAGGGTGCAGGACACAGCACTGTGCATGATAATAAAGATCAGACAATCAATGCTGTTCGTGAATTTTTGAATTCGGTGAAATGAGGCACTTAGGTTTGAGTGAAATACGATGAACTTTTTTGGTTTTTCCTCCATTTCTCAGGAAAGAAAAAACCATGAAAGAATTTTGGAATGAGCGCTATTCAGCTTCTGAGTATGCATATGGAATCGCCCCAAATGAATTTTTTGCAGGGGTTTTTGCAGGCTTGAAACCTGGGAAAATTCTTTTTCCTGCTGAAGGAGAGGGCCGAAATTCGGTTTTTGCAGCAGAATCAGGTTGGGATGTTTCGGCTTTCGACCTGAGTGAATCTGGAAAGAAAAAGGCTGACCAACTAGCGGTTTCCAGAAGAGTAAGCCTGGAATATCAGGTGGGCAATCTATCCGAAATTACTTATCCTGCGGAAAGCTTTGATGTGCTGGTTTTGGTTTTTGCACATTTTCCGGCTTCGTTGAGAGAAAATTTTCATCGTAAACTTTCAACTTTTCTGAAACCGGGAGGCACCCTGATTTTGGAAGGTTTTTCGAAAGACCATCTCAAATTCAGCTCTGTCAATCCGTTAGCCGGAGGCCCAAAAGACCTTTCCATGTTATTTTCTGAGGAAGAATTGCGGTCTGATTTTAAGGAAATGCAAATTTTGAGTTTGGAGGAAAAGGAAGTGGAGTTAAAAGAAGGATTGTATCATTCCGGCAAATCTGCGGTGATCCGACTGGTTGCCAGGAAGGAACCCTGAACCGGAATTTCTAATTTAATTGATAAGTCGATTTTAACAGTCTTGGTTTTTCAAACTAATTCTCTAAATTGTTATCATAACTTTTTGTGTATGAGCTCTGAGATCAAAACCTGTTTGAATTGTGGAAAGCCTGTCTTGGGCCGTGTTGATAAGAAGTTTTGCGATGATCAATGTCGCAATACCTACAATAATCAACAGTCTGCCGCCAGCAATAACCTGATTCGAAATATCAATCATGCCCTGAAAAAGAACCGAAATATCCTGGAATCGCTGATTCCGGCAGGTGAAGAACTCACCAAAACAACCCGGGATCGATTGCTAAGAGCTGGATTTCAGTTCAAATATTTTACCCATCTCTATCAAAACAAAAAGGGAAACAAATACCATTATTGTTATGATTTCGGGTACCTGGAGTTGGATGGAGATTGGTTTCTGGTGGTGAAGGTGAAGGAGATGTAGAGTTTTAGGATGAGATATAAAAAGATATGAGAATTGAAACTGGTGCACTCCGACTCAAATTCCATATTTTGTTTTTTGAATCGAAGATTTTCTTAATTCTGAAAGGGGAATTGGCTCAAAGCAGTCCGACCACTCACAACTCACTGTTTACAACTCAGAGAAAATAACTCAATCACCATAAAAAACCAATGGAAATCCACCCTCAAACCGACGGAAACAGAGGTTCATTTTTCATAGAGAAAGAAGGGGAAAGATTTGCCGAGCTGGTTTACAAGATGGTTGGGCCAAATAAAATGGTCATTGAGCATACAGAAGTTGACGAAAAGCTGAAAGGTCAGGGAGTTGGAGTCAACCTCCTTCTGCAACTAGTCGAATTTGCAAGAAAGGATAATATCAAAATTTTTCCATTTTGTTCTTTCGAGAAAGCAGCTTTCCGAAAACGTTAAGATTTGCAGGATGTGGTGAACTGATTTCCGAAAACTTAAAACCTAAAAAAAACTCCTCCAGCCAAAATTTCCCAAAAAAAAAGCATGGTTACCTATCAACTTGAAACCGATTTACCCATTCAGCAATACATCGATATTCTGAACAGTTCAGGCCTTGGAAAGCGCAGACCAATGGCTGATACCGATCATTTGCATCGGATGATTGTAGGGTCAAACATGATTTTAACAGCAAGGGAAGACGGGGAATTGGTCGGTGTTTTAAGAGCCCTATCGGATTTCTGTTATCGGACTTTCATTGCGGATCTTGCTGTCAGAAGTGGGAGACAAGGAGAGGGAATAGGAAGAGCTTTGGTAGAAAAGGCCCGAGAAATTGCTCCCGAGACAAGACTATTTTTGTTTTCTGCTGAGAACGCAGAGGGTTTTTATCAAAAACTTGGATTTCAATTACATGAGCGTTGCTACCAATTGAAGGTCGGAGAGCCGCTTTGCTGATTTTTCGTTAAAATGCATAACATTCTATTGCATTAAATCTTACCTAATCACCCATGAATAAACTTGTACTTACAGGGATCGCGTTGATGCTTTCCTTGGGGGCTTTTGCCCAAAAAACGTATATCCACGCCGGTCGTCTGATCGATGTGAAAACCAAGAAAGTGCTGACCGAACAGACCATCGTAGTGGAAGGGAATAAGATCCTTTCTCTTTCCGCAGGATACCAAACCGGAACTTCTGAGGAAAAGACGATCGATCTGAAAAATGCAACTGTCATGCCCGGCTTGATGGATATGCACGTGCACATTGAAAGTCAAACAAGCCCAACTCGCTACGTTGACGGATTCCGGGACAATGAAGCGGATGTTGCCTTTAAGTCTTTGCCGTATGCCCAGATCACCCTGATGTCGGGCTTCACAACTGTCCGTGATTTGGGAGGTTCGGGAGTGAATATTGCTCTGCGAAATGCTATCGCTTCAGGTTTGGTCGTGGGCCCGAGAATCTACACTGCCGGCAAATCAATTGCTCCCACGGGAGGTCATGCCGATCCTACCAATGGTGTGAGACGGGATTTGATGGGAGATCCGGGACCGGAGCAAGGTGTTATCAATGGGGATGCAGATGCCAGAAAGGCGGTACGCCAAGCAGTGAAATACGGTTCGGACCTGATCAAAGTGACCGCAACAGGCGGTGTCCTTTCAGTAGCTCGTGATGGTTCGGCACCACAGTTTCAGCAGGACGAATTGGATGCAGTTGTCGAAACTGCAAAAGACTTTGGAATCCATGTTGCCGCACATGCACATGGAGACGAAGGAATGAAAAGGGCTGTTCGGGCAGGGATTCATTCCATCGAGCATGGTACTTTGATGACTGAGGAGACGATGGATATGATGATCAAAGCCGGGACATGGTATGTCCCAACGGTGACTGCGGGAATGTCGGCAGCGGAATATGCGAAAATCCCGGGTTATTATCCAACGGTTGTACGGGACAAAGCCATGCAGATTGGTGCACAGATTCAAAAGACGTTTGAAAAAGCCTATAAAAGAGGAGTAAAAATCGCATTCGGAACAGACGCCGGAGTTTTTCCTCATGGGGAAAACTACCGCGAATTTATTTACATGACTGAAGTGGGAATGCCAAATCTGGAGGCAATCCAGGCAGCAACTTTAAATGCTGCGTTGCTTTTGGGGGTGGAAAATACATTAGGAACGTTGGAATCAGGCAAAATCGCAGATATCATCGCTGTTAGTGGAAATCCTGATCAGGATATCAAAGTGATGAAGGATGTGATTTTCGTAATGAAGGAAGGAAAAGTCTACAAGCAATAAAATTGAAAAGCCCGGAAATTCGGGCTTTTTTTTCTTAGGTATTAAACCAAAACAAACCACCAAAATCTAACAGCTATGAAAATCAGAATTATCATATTTTTCATGTTTCTGAATGGCTTTGCGACAGCTCAGGAAAAGACCGAAGTCAAACCTGAACTACCCAAAGCCCAAGTTTTTGATTCCAAGCAATCAGTCGTGATTGATGGAAAAACCATTGCTTTGAACGCAAAAGCCGGGACTATGCAATTGAAAGACGAAAACAATAAGCCAATTGCGCTTTTTGGTTTTACAGCCTATTTCAAAGAAAACCCGGAGAAAAACAGACCAATCGTTTTTGCCTACAATGGTGGACCCGGCAGTTCTTCTTTCTGGCTTCATATGGGAATCATGGGTCCAAAACGAATCGTAGTCGACGATCCAAACTACAATCATGGTGCACCCTACGAGTTGGTCAATAATGAGTTTTCAATTCTCGATGTTGCCGATGTGGTGATGATGGATCCCGTGGGAACGGGATTGAGTGTTCCGATCGGTGACGCGACAGGCAAGGATTTCTGGGGTGTTGATCAGGATATTAGAAGTATCAGTTTGTTTATCATGCAGTTTCTGAAGGAGCATGATCGCTTTAATTCTCCGAAATATATTCTGGGAGAAAGTTATGGCACATTCCGGAATGCAGGTGTCATGAGCGATTTGCTGGGCAAAGGCTATGCGCTGAATGGAGTGATTATGGTCTCTGCGGTTTTTGATTTGCGCACCTTATTCTTTGCCCCTAATGAGGATTTGCCTTATGTGGTTTATTTACCAACTATGGCTGCCACGTCTTGGTATCATGATAAAGTCGTGAAGAAAGGAACCTCCCTTCCTGCTTTTGTGGAGGAGGTGCGTAGTTTTACAGAGAATCATTACGCGCCTGCTTTATACAAAGGAAATCGAATCACTGCTGCCGAAAAGACTGCGGTGGCACAGAAGCTTACAGAATATACCGGAATCAAGGCTGACATCTGGGAGCGTGCAGATTTGAAAATTAACGCCGGGGAGTATTTTCAGGAATTGCTCAGAGTGGATGAGATGACAGTTGGTCGCCTTGATTCACGCTACAAAGGAATGAATATCGATCCGATGTCAATGAATTCGTTCACAGATCCTCAGAGTGATGCGATTTCACCGGCTTACACGATGGGATTTCTTGACTATTATCACGGAGCGTTGGGAGTGAGTAAAGATTTGCATTATTCAACTTCTGCCTATTCCAAAGAAGGTTTCAAATGGGATTGGAAGCATCAGGGAAATAATTTTTGGGGAGCAGATGCTGCTGTGACTACTATTCCTCAGATGGAAGATGCGCTGAGTAAAGATCCGAACGTGAAGATCCTGATCATGAACGGATATTATGATTTGGCAACAGTTTTCCACGGAGTAGAGCATTCCATTTCCCATATCGATTTGCCCAAATCTGCCACCGATCGGATCATCATGACTTATTATGAAGCTGGGCATATGATGTACACACATTTGCCTTCGGCAAAGCTTTTTCGTGAGGATTTAAAGAAATTTATTGTGGATACTACACGAAAATAAGATGAAGAAACCCGGCATTCACTCAGAATGTGAGCTTTTTTCGATGTTGAAAAAATCCTGATTGGATGCTGGGCTCTTTTTATTTATTCCTGTTCGGAGTCTCAAAATCCTGATGAAACCACACCAAACTTATATTTTCCTCCCAATGAAAACTCGGCGTGGGAAGAGACAGAACCAGGAAGTTTGGGATGGAATGAAGCTGAATTAGCGAAGCTGTTGCAATGGCTTCCCAATCAGGACACCCGCGCTTTTATTATCCTCAAAGATGGGAAAATGGTGGTGGAGGAGTATTGGGGAAAAAAGTTAACAGGTCTGGGATCTATGGACCAGAACTCGTTTTGGTATTGGGCATCGGCGGGCAAGACACTTACGGCCGCGGTGGTTGGGATTGCTCAGGAAGAAAAACTGCTAAGCATCAATGATCGGTCAGATAAATATCTGGGTAAAGGTTGGACTTCATTGACCTCGGCACAGGAGGCCGAAATCAAGTTGATTCATCAACTTACGATGACAACAGGTCTGGATGATGGGTTAGAAAGTCTGGATGATACTTCACCAGAATCGTTGAAATATCTGGCGAAGCCTGGATCACGCTGGAGCTATCATAATGCAGCGTACACACTTTTGGAAAATGTCGTAATCAATGCGTCAGGAAAAACCTACCAGGAGTATTTTGAAGAGAAGATTGGGAAAAAGCTCGGTATGAAAGGATTTTGGCAGCCGACTGGGTTTAATAATGTCTATTACAGTGATGCCAGGTCTTTTGCCAGATTTGGATTGCTTTTACTTGCGAATGGAAATTGGGACGGTGCAAGAATCTGGTCTAGTGATTATTTTACCTCACTGTCTGAATCCTCACAAAACCTGAACTTGAGTTACGGATATCTGACCTGGCTAAATGGAAAGTCTTCTTATATGGTTCCCGGACCTCAGACGGTTTTTCCGGGAATGCTCATTCCCCAAGCTCCGGCAGACATGTATCAGGCAATGGGAAAGAATGGGCAATTTTTGATGGTGATTCCTCCCCAAAACATGGTGCTTATAAGAATGGGTGGATCGGGGGACAATTCGCTGGTTCCTTTTTTGTTGATAAGGGATATTTGGGATAGACTGAATCTGGTGATTCCAAAAAATTGATTGACAGGAAAAAAGTTGGTTTGGAATTGAAGCTGCTAAAAGAAGGAATTGACTCTTAATATTTTTCCAGCTGATTATGGATCTTGTCGAGAGTGAGTGGCTTTTCTAAAAAGCCTGAAACAATTTGATACTCCTTGGCTTTTTGACGATCCTGATAATCTATTGAACTGGAAAGGATCACGATTTTATCCTGTCTGTTTGGGTAAATCTCTTTGTATTTTTCTATAAACTCCCAGCCATTCAAAACTGGCATGTTGATGTCCAGGAATATTAGTATTTGGTTTTCAGAAGGTAATGTTTCAATTTGAATCAGTGCTTCTTCCCCCTCCAAAAATTCTATTATTTGGTTCGAAATTCCCACTTTTCCAAGCAGCCTTTTGTTGATTAGGTTGTTAATAGGATCATCGTCCACTAAAAAAATTGAATCAAACTGAATCATCTAATTTTATAATCTATCAAAATCCTGTGTTAAGTATACCAAAATACGATTTATTCCCATTCCGAGAAAAAAGTTTGAGTTGCTTTTAATCAAATGTTTTAAGATGACTCTTTATCAGACATATAAAAAAAGGAGACCCTAAAGTCTCCTTTAATTTATTGAAAGGTTTTGGATTACATCATTCCTCCCATTCCTCCTCCACCCATTGGAGGCATGGAAGGTCCGTCTTCTTTGACGTCCGCTACAACACACTCAGTGGTAAGAAGAAGAGCTGCGATTGAAGCTGCGTTTTCCAGAGCCAAACGAGTCACTTTAGTAGGATCGATGACACCTGCTTTGAAAAGATCTTCGTAAACATCTGTTCTTGCATTGAATCCGAAATTGCCTTTATGCTCTTTGATTTTATTGATTACCACGGATGGCTCACCACCAGCATTGGAAACAATAGTCCTCAGTGGAGATTCGATCGCTTGTCTGATGATGTTGATACCAGTATCCTCATCTTCGTTCAATCCTTTAAGTTTGTCAAGGACTTCACCTGCTCTGATCAGGGCAACACCACCACCTACTACCACACCTTCTTGTACGGCAGCTCTTGTTGCGTGAAGCGCATCATCAACTCTGTCTTTCTTCTCTTTCATTTCAACTTCAGTAGCTGCACCGATATAAAGGATCGCTACACCACCGGAAAGCTTAGCAAGTCTTTCCTGAAGTTTTTCTCTGTCGTAATCAGAAGTAGTTTTTTCGATTTGAGCTTTGATCTCATTGATTCTACCTTTGATAGTAGAAGAATCACCAGCTCCGTTTACAAGAGTAGTATTGTCTTTGTCGATAGTGATTTTCTCAGCACGACCCAGCATGTCAGGAGTAGCATTTTCCAGTTTGAAACCTCTTTCTTCAGAAATTACGGTTCCTCCGGTCAATACAGCGATGTCTTCCAACATTGCTTTTCTTCTGTCACCGAAACCTGGAGCTTTCACGGCAGCTACTTTCAAAGCGCCTCTGATTTTGTTTACAACCAAAGTTGCAAGAGCTTCTCCGTCTACATCCTCAGATATGATCAATAAAGGCTTGCCTGACTGAGCGATAGGCTCAAGAATAGGAAGTAATTCCTTCATAGAAGAAATCTTCTTGTCGTAGATCAGGATATATGGATTATCCAATTCAACTTCCATTTTCTCAGTGTTGGTCACGAAGTATGGAGAAAGGTAACCTCTGTCAAACTGCATACCTTCCACAGTCTTTACGTCAGTTTCAGTTCCTTTTGCTTCCTCTACCGTTATCACGCCATCTTTACCCACTTTGTCCATTGCATCAGAAATCATCTTACCGATTTCTTCGTCATTGTTTGCAGATACAGTTGCAACCTGAGCGATTTCCTTTGAAGTAGAGATTTCTTTTGAGTTTGCCTTCAACTGGGCTACTACTGCAGCTACAGCCTTATCAATTCCTCTTTTAAGATCCATTGGGTTTGCACCCGCTGCTACGTTTTTGATACCCACGCTGAAAATGGACTGAGCCAAAACTGTTGCAGTTGTAGTTCCGTCACCAGCGTTATCAGCAGTTTTGGAAGCCACTTCTTTTACCAATTGCGCACCCATGTTTTCGATAGGCTCTGACAATTCGATCTCTTTTGCTACCGAAACTCCATCTTTGGTAATCATTGGAGCACCGAATTTTTTGTCTATGATGACGTTACGTCCTTTTGGACCTAAAGTCACTTTTACTGCATCAGCCAAGGCGTCTACACCTTTTTTGAGTCTGTCTCTTGCGTCTGTATTGAAAAATAATTGCTTAGCCATTATTGATTTTTTTTAATGTTATTGGTTGATTGATTAAAGGATGGCGAAAATATCCGACTCTCTCATGATAAGATAATCACCACCGTCAACAGTCAGTTCAGTTCCGGAATATTTTCCGTACAAAACAGTGTCTCCAACTTTTACAGTCAAGGGTTCATCTTTTTTGCCAGCACCTACTGCGATCACTGTTCCTCTTTGAGGCTTTTCTTTAGCGGAGTCCGGAATGTAGAGTCCCGAAGACGTTTTCTCTTCAGCTGCAGCTGGTTGTACCAAAACCCGATCTGCGAGAGGTTTGATGTTCACTTTTGACATAATATGAATTTGTTTAAGGTTAGATTAAAACGTACTACCCCTTCTGCACTTCCTGTGCCAAGGAGCGATTTGTCTTAAAGGCTGACAAATCGGCTGTAAAAATCAAAAACCCTTTTCCGATTTCGGAATTTTTTTGACAAATGGTCCTGTCAAATTTTCTCAGTCAAAGGTAAAAAATGTCGGATTTTAGTAATTTATGGTAAACCATTAAACACCCATATGAAATCACTTCCCAAAAACTGGATCACAGAAGGTCTGATCGATTTCGAATATAAGAAGTACCAATTGCTATCCTATCTGCAGGAAACCAACAAGCAGTTTAAAGCTGTCAAACTCTATCCCGTCCTTGGGGAATTAATCGAACATCATCGTTTGCTCGATGAGTTACGATCCGGGAAAACTGAGTTGAGAAACCTTTTTCCGAAGGCTCTAAGCAGAATAGATTTAGAAAACATTCAGCTGCAGTATAAGCCTCAGGTTCTGGATGATGACGTAATGAAACAAATCACATTGATCACAGAATATGCACTTCCAAAATTATCAGGACAGATTGACGAAGGGAAAGCTATCTACAATTATGTAGAGGAGCAAGTTGAATTTGAGCCCGTGGGAATTCAGCCACTTTACAATAAGGAAGGCTTCATTCTTCTTTCCACAGAAATCTCAAGAGATATTCACGCGTTTCGATACAAGTCCAATTTGCTTCAGATGGCAGGAGAAAGATTCCTAAGTATCACAATGTGGCTGGTCGGAGTCTTCCAAAGGACGATTATGTATACGATGGAAAAAATCAAAATGCAGCTGATCCGAGAAATCAAAGAATTGCCAAATCCTGCAACTTGGCGATTGCACAGCCAGCAGGATTTCCCGATTGAGGAGACCTTATTACCGATCAGTAAACGGCTGCTTCTCCGGTCAGTTTCGGGATAATTTATCATTTCAAAGACATAAAAAAAGTCTGCCCGAGGAGCAGACTTTCATTTAATAAGTTCTTACAAAGATTTTTAATTTCCTCCTGAAGTAGTGTCCTCAGTGGCTGCCGGAAGAACGCTTTCTGTTTCTCCAAATGCAGGAGCTACAGTTTGCTGCTTAGCGCTTTCAATGTTTGGGGAGGAGAATTGGTTCGACTGACCTTCATTAATGAAAGCTGAAGAAGCCAATGCTAAAACAAGAATTGAAACTGCCAATATCCAGGTTGCTTTTTCAAGTACGTTTCCGGTACGGGTCACACCCATGATTTGAGTTGCATTACCGCCAAAAGCTGCACCAACACCGCCTTTAGAGTTTTGACCCAGAATTACCAGGATCAGTAATACCGCAAGAATTAGAATAATGGTGATGAATAAAGTAAACATATTGATGGGTGTTAATCTTTCAGTTTTTCAATTAAGTCCGCAAAGTAAGCCCTTTTATCCGGAAACTTCAAACTCAATTTCTCATATATTTCTTGGGCCATTTTCTTTTTGCCTTGATTTACGAGAAGTTTTGCAAATGATTCGGAGAGCATATTATCGTTGAACTTGGTGCTTGACGCCGCCAGGTTTTCAGTATTTTGATTTGCTTCGATTTCTTTGATGGTTGCCAGCTTGATGTCTTTTTTGCTGAATGCCTTGATAAGGTCTATCTGTTCTTGCATTTTGCTGTCAGCGATCACTTTTTTCTCTTTCCTTTTGATTGTCTCAATCAAGTCATCAACAGGAAGTTTTCTGCGCCTCGTTTTTGCTTTTTGCGCATCTGACTCGGAATTTGGATCAATATCTTCAGGCTTTTGACCTTTTAGATCCTCCCCAAGTTTTTTCAAAGATTGGGTGAGTTGAGAAGCGGCAGGTTTTTCATTTCGCTCCTCGGGAAGCAAATCAACCTCTTCATTAGGTTTCTTTTCTGATTCTGGTT
>JBILPR010000461.1:0-3168 GCA_044373795.1 Algoriphagus sp.
ATCCATGATATCGGCAGCCTTGGTTATAGGCATTTCAGACTCGATCAAAAGCATGCTGAAGGCTTCAAACAATAGCGTAAAGCCACTTCCGGGCCGAGCCCACGGAACTTTTACCGTCTCGGTTTTCCCCTCCGAGGTCTGAACTCTGGGCACCCGGGCATGTAAAAAGCATTTATGCTGGAAAAAATTAAGATGCTGCCAAGTTCTTTCCACCGTGTCATGGGTTTTGCCTGTGGGAAACTTGAACCCCTTTTCAAAATCAAGATAAATGTCAATCTGACCTTGAAGTCCACCCGTAGGCTTGACCATGTCAATCTTGGATACATACCATGGCTTCTCTAAGCCCAATGCCATCTCGAAAATCTGGTTGCTGTTCATCCTTCTAAATTAATCTCATATTAACTTAGTCGAAGAACCTACCCACTAAAAATCATCTAGAGCCAATAAGTCTGTATTGTTTTTGTTTCCAAGTTTTTTATTTTTACATTTTCAAGCACTTACAATTCTTGTTGAGTTTTCCAGACACAGAGTCTTCCCAGACTGTTGATTCGGCCATAACAGCCACTTTTGACTGTTTAGGAGGGCCCCGACCTCGCTTGAGTTTGCTTCGGACTTTGGCTTTGGTGGATATTCCCCAAAAAGCCGCATTGTATTCTACCAACTCCTCGAGTCTGTAATGATCATCACGGTCATGACAGTCCGAAGCTTATGGTAAATTTTAAAATCGGTTCATAACGCTTCATTCCCAATTGCCAATGAAGTTCGGCTGCACTGAATTCCTTTTTGGTAGCGGTAATGTAGGTGATCGCCTTCATCCATATCCTTATAATGTACATGGTCAAAACCGTTTATTTTGACCTAATTTACAGCAAGTTCAAACCATACTAAAGCATTTGGCACGTACCGTCAGTTAGAACTTATTTGGCCACTGGTGTCATTTCGGATTTATATTGAAAATTTTATTTAATGAAAATTCACGTTTTATACTATCCCCATAGGGAGGGACATAATTCAGTTTTCCCTTTATTTGCGTATTCAAAAATTCTAAGAGAATCAGGGTTTAACCTTAAATATTTTAGCAATGCAAATGATTTTAAAAAAGGATTTCCTGATTTCTTGATCATTTCAGGAGTTTCATTACCTAGAATACTGAAAAGTAAAATATGTTCGTATCAATTTCTCAATGAATGCCAAGAGTTAAGAATCCCTTTAATTTTTTTGTCAGGAAGTGACTCAACAGGCCCAATGGACTCTAAGATTATAGCTTCGGTGGACTCCTATTTAAATAGGCAAATACTGAAGGATAAAAATCTTTATTTAAAAGAACATAGACGGCATTACTTCAGGGATAAGGTTTTTAAGCGCCATTCATTCAAAAATCAGGAAGAATTTCCCTTGGTTTCTTATCAAGAAGAAGAAGTCAGAAAAATTGGAATTTATTGGAATCTGGGGCTTATTGATTGGAAAACCCAAACCACTAATAAAGCTAGCCGCTACTATTATATCTTTAAAAAAAATAGTTATTTCAGCAATTTTGGAGCTGACAAAAAATTGAGTTCAAGAAATCTTGACCTTTCATTTAGAGGTAATTTATTCGGAGGAACTCACGATGTGAGTAGATTTCATCGATTGAAGTCATTTAGAGTTTATAAAAAATTGTCTTTGAAATATAAATGCCCATCTGAGGGCATTATTCCCCATGTAGAATATATGAAGGAAATAAGAGATTCTAAGATCAGTATTTCTCCGTTCGGTTGGGGTGAAGTTTGCTATAGGGATTTTGAATCTTTTCAGGCAGGCGCTTTATTGCTAAAGCCTAATATGGATCATTTGGAAACCTTCCCTAATTTTTATAAACCTGAAAACATGGTTTTTTATAATTGGGATGCGGATGATCTAGAGGAGAAGATTGAGATTGTTCTTAATCACCTAGACGATTTCGAAGAGATAGCAAATAATGCTAAAGGTAATTTTATAAAGGCAACTTCCGGGCAAGGTGCCGATCTTAAATTTCTCAAGCATTTTCAAGAAATTGTTGATCAAGCTTTTTTAAATTTTGCATTACGATAATATATCATGGAGGATAATCCGATAACCATTGTATTTGCAATTAATGAGAAGTTCAGGGCTCCATTCTCTGTTACACTTAAAAGTCTATTAGATTCTAATCCGACGGAATATTTTTCAATTTATCTTTTGTATGAAGTTTTGGATTCGGATGATTTTGATAAAATTCAATCCATTTTACCAAAAGAGAATGGGGTTTTGCAATTCATAAAGATTAATAAGGAGCTGTTTGAAAATCTGCCCACACCTTTACATCTGCCTCAGGCAGCCTATTATAGACTCCTAATTCCTAATTTAATACCCACTGATAAGGTGCTTTATCTGGATTCTGATATGTTGATCAATGGGGAAATTCGCCCGATGTGGGAAACAGATTTGGGGGATAATTACCTTGCGGCTATCTTGGAATTTTCCAAAAATTGGCATCCAAAACTTCCATTCAACAAAGAATTTGGCTATTTCAATTCTGGGGTATTATTGATCAACTCTAGCCTTTGGAGGAAAAATAGATATGCAGAAAGAGTATTAGAATTTGCGAGGAGTTTTCCAGAACTCATTTTTTTTGCAGATCAATGTGCATTGAACGCTACAATTAATGGTCAATTTAAAATCCTGGATGCCCAGTGGAATTTTCAAGCTTTTTTTTATGAAAAGGGCTTTGTAAAGCCAAAGCAGTATTCAAGTGAACAATTTGACAGGGCTATTAAAAATCCCAAAATTATTCACTATTCAGGCAGCTTAAAACCATGGCACTGGGGATGTAAACATCCTTATAGATTTCAGTATTGGAAAAAATTATACAGAACTCCATATCGAACTCTAATTCCGGATAATCTTTCTTTAGCAAATATCATTCGATTTATTTCTCCAAAAATTTTATTAGGATATGGATACACTTTGAAAAATAAGTTTAAAACAGGGTTATTTAAATGATGCAAAAATTATTTATTCCTCCCTTCGAATATGGAAGAAGGAAAATGATAGAAATATTTGAAAATATAAATGGGGGAATTCAAATTAGTTCTGATGCTCGGCCTTATTTTGAATCTGTCAATGACGTAGAAGAGGCTGATTGGATACTTATTCCGGCATTTACAAGTA
>JBILPR010000475.1:0-3048 GCA_044373795.1 Algoriphagus sp.
TGTGAAGCCGGCCAAGAATTGGTTCGGACATCATCGGAATTGGCGAAGAAATTCGGAAAGCAGTTTAGTGTATTTTCAAACTTGGATCTGATTGTAAATCCACGTGTAATAATAAACATTTTTCCCCCGGAGATTCCGATAATATGAAGAATCAATTAAATATTCTGGCCCTTCGGCCTTTTGATTGGATTGCGAAGTGGAATAAGAGAACTTTATGCCCATTAAGGGAACATTTTAATCATTGATATAATCTGTTTCAGAGAGCCAGGCTGAAAAAATCCTTTAAAAGGTCTGGGTGTGCATTTGTGATTTATTAGTTCTCAGAGAAGCCTGGTAGGTTCCTTTTAGTGTTCAATTTGCTCCCTTGCTTAAAGTGATACTTTTCAAAGTAGGTGAAGGCATGAATGGAGTTTATTTCTACTTTCGCAATCTTGGAAATTCCAACTTCTTGAATACTCATTTGATTTGCATGAAATTTTAGCAAATCGGTGAATAAGATAATTCTCAAAGATTTTTCTTGAGAGAAAAGGATTTTTCAAAAATGCAAATGCCATTTTTGAAGAAAATTATATGCTGGAGTTTCAGGGGTGTGAAATCTTGAATTACCTAAAAATCTGATCAATAAATAAGTACTAAAAACAAATAATATTTATGAGTCATCCCCATTTTAAAATAGCAGGAAGATCTATAGGATATGATTTTCCTCCCTTGGTCATAGCTGAAATAGGCATCAATCACGAAGGCTCTCTTGAGGTAGCAAGGGAGATGGTAGATGCAGCTGCGAGGGCAGGAGTAGAGGTTGTGAAACACCAAACCCATATCGTAGAAGACGAGATGTCAGGCTCTGCCAAGAAAACTATTCCGGGTAATGCAAAAGTGAGTATCTATGAAATCATGGAGCGTTGTGCTCTTTCGGAGCAGGATGAATTAGCACTCAAGGAATATGTGGAGAGTAAAGGAATGATTTTTATAAGCACGCCATTCAGCAGGGCAGCAGCAGATCGACTGATCAAATGGAATGTACCGGCTTTCAAAATCGGCTCTGGCGAATGCAATAATTATCCTCTTTTGGAACATATTGCAGCTTTTGGGAAGCCAATCATCATTAGCACAGGAATGAACACTCTAGAAAGTATTCAGAAAGCCGTTGATATTTTAGAAAAGCACGGAGTTCCATATGCTTTACTACATACTACCAACCTCTATCCAACACCAAATCATTTGGTTCGATTGGGAGCAATGGTCGAAATACAAGAGAGTTTTCCAGGCGCTATTGTTGGATTGAGTGACCATACGCTTAGCAACCATGCCTGTTTTGGAGCAGTTGCCTTAGGTGCTTCAATTCTGGAAAGACACTTTACCGATCGAATGGATCGGCCCGGACCAGATATTATTTGCTCGATGGACGAGACGGCCTGCAAGGAATTAATAGAGGGATCTGCCATCATTCAGCAGCAAAGAGGTGGAAAAAAAGGTCCGGCAGAAGAGGAGAAAGTGACGATTGACTTTGCTTTTGCCACCATCTGTACGATCAGACCAATAAAAGCAGGTGATGCATTTTCAAAAGAGAATATTTGGGTAAAGAGGCCTGGTAAAGGTGGGATTTTGGCAGAGCATTACGAAGCAGTGCTAGGCAAAAAAGCTAATAAAGATCTTGAAAACGATATTCAGGTAATTTGGAATGACATTGACTAAGAAAAAAATCGTATTCCTTACCGGCACCAGGGCTGACTTTGGTAAACTTAAATCATTGATCGAGATTTCCAGAAATCAGGAGAGTTTGGAAGTTCATATTTTTGTCACAGGGATGCATATGCTCCGGGAGTATGGTTATACCTTGATAGAGGTTGAGAAATGTGGCTATGACAACATCTTCTCCTTCGTAAATCATACACATGAAACTACGATGGATTTGAGCCTTGCCAAAACCGTAGAGGGATTTTCAAACTATATTAAAGGCATAAAACCGGACCTGATAGTGGTTCATGGTGACAGAATTGAAGCCATGGCAGGAGCAATAGTAGGAGCCTTGAATAATATCATGGTTGCACATATTGAGGGAGGCGAAGTCTCAGGTACTATTGATGAACTTATTCGTCATTCGGTATCGAAGATGAGTCACATCCATTTTGTGTCTAATCAAAGGGCAAAAGATCGCTTAATTCAAATGGGAGAGGTGCCTCAATCCATTTTAGTGATAGGCTCTCCTGATGTGGATTTGATGCTTTCTAGTACCCTTCCTGATCTCAATCAGGTGAAGAACTACTACGAAATCGAATTTGAAAATTACGGAGTTGCCATGTTTCATCCTGTCACGACAGAAGTGAACCAAATGAGGGAATATGCTGTCAATTTTGTGGATGCTTTACTCGAAAGTGAAAAGGAATACGTCGTAATATTTCCAAATAATGACCTTGGATCTTCTTTTATACTTCAGGAATATAAAAGGCTGGAAAAAATAAAGAGATTCCGAGTTTTTCCTTCCATTCGCTTTGAATATTTTCTTACCTTATTAAAGCACGCAAGTTTCATGATTGGGAACTCCAGTGCGGGGATTCGAGAAGCACCGTATTATGGTATTCCGGTCATTAATATCGGATCCCGTCAGCAAAACAGGGCGCTGAACGGCGATATCATAAATTCAGATTACACCAAAAAGGAAATTCTGGACTCGATCTCATTGGCTTCGGTCAGCAGATTTGAGAAAGAGGACTTGTTTGGACAAGGAAATAGCGATCAACTGTTTTTAAAATCGTTGCTTGGGGAAGATTTCTGGTCTATAAACAAGCAAAAGCAATTTATGGACATCATTCCAGCCTCCTGAGAAAAATAAAAGAAAAGTTTGATCCTGAAAATCTTATTTAATCTGACCCAAGGATCTGGGGATGAAATTTTAATGATTTTCAGGGTTTTTGAAAATTTAGGTACGATATATGATATTTAGTGAGTTTTATAAAGTTAGGCTCTGAAATGACCAGCAAGAGTTGCCTTTTGATAAATGAAAAAACCTTATAAAGCCCATTTTCTGATTACCAATAAACTGCTTTT
>JBILPR010000048.1:0-20131 GCA_044373795.1 Algoriphagus sp.
ACTTCCAAAATATTCAAGCGATGGTAACCATCCTCACCGACATATCCTTGCTGACCACGCGCGCGCTGATCGCCACCGGAGCAAAATGCCCAGCCACCGTCTTTCGGAGATGGCCCCTCGCCAGTCAGCAAAATCACGCCGATTGAAGTATCTTCCTGCGCATCGTAGAATGCATCGTACAACTCAGAGGTAGTTTTTGGGCGAAAAGCATTGCGAACCTCAGGGCGATTAAAAGCGATTCTGGCTACTCCATCGCATTTTTTATAAGTGATATCTTGGTATTCTTTTGCAGTAATCCAGTTCATTATTTTCAAATTAGCATTCCAAATTTAGTACAAGATAACAGACAGCTCTGAAATTTGTTGATTTCAAAAACAGCTACATTTATCCTTTCAACTCATCCAAATTTAGATGTTTCAGCTTCGAATCGGTCAGAATGTTTTCCAAAATCCAGGTGATTTCTCCGGGGATATGGAGGGACTATCTGATAATGAAAAGGCTGCCATCAGTTTTTGTAAATCCTGGTTGGCTGGAAATGAAATTTTTTTCCAGCAAAGTTCGGGTTCTACCGGAACACCAAAAACGATCGAACTTCATCGGGATCAGATGATTGCCAGCGCGACGGCAACAGGTGATTTTTTCAACGTGAATGAATCGATCCGACTTCTTTGCTGCCTCAATCCCGCCTACATAGCCGGCAAAATGATGCTTGTCCGCGCGATGGTTTGGAACTGCGGAATTGATTTGAAAGAGCCTTCATCTGATCCCCTTCGGGAAATTACCGAGGAAAATCTTCCTGACTTTGTTGCGGTGGTTCCACTGCAGGTTCAGACGATATTCGAAGAACCTGATAGCCTGGAAAAGCTTCGAAAAATCAAGCATATCATTATCGGGGGAGCTCCGCTAAGCGAAAAGCTGAAAAGCAAAATCGTATCCCACCGAATCAATGCCTTTCAAACTTACGGCATGACTGAGACAGTTTCTCATATCGCACTTGCGAAAATTGACTCCGGAACTTTGGTCTACCAAACCCTGAAAAAGGTAGAAATCGGGCAGGACGTGAGAGGGGCACTTTGGGTAAAATCCCCCATGAGCGGACCAGAACGCATTCAGTCAAATGACCTGGTAGAGATGAAATCTGCAAATTCCTTTGTTTGGCTTGGTAGGGCAGATTTTGTGATCAACTCAGGTGGAGTAAAAATCCATCCCGAATTCCTGGAGGCAAAAGCAGAAGCTGTAATCACCGGTTTGTTTCCGGATTCGCCCTTCTTCTTTTTCGGGTTAAAAGATCCTAAACTGGGAGAAAAACTGGCCCTTTTTATCCAATCTGATCCCAATAATTCAGAAAAGGCAAAGCTTTTGCAAAGGGAATTAAAGCTCAAATTGGATCGGTTTGAAGTTCCGAAGGAAATTCATCTGATACTGAAATTTGAGATCACTTACTCCGGTAAGCTTGACCGGATAAAAACTGTCTCTCTTTTATGAAACTCCTGATTTTAGGCATTTTCCTGGTTTCAATTTTCAACTCTGAATCCCAAACCGAGTGTGAAATTGAATTGCTGATCAAAGGTGCAAAGTCCAACGATGGCGTAATTCGAGTATTGATTTTCGATAAGGAAGACGGATTTCCGGAAGAACCAAAAAAGGCAATCAAAGCCTTGAGCTTGCCGGTTTCAAATCTGTCTGCAAAAGTGACTATTGAAAATTTACCGTCAGGCAGCTATGCAATCTCGGTTTTCCATGACGAAGACTCCGACGGGCAGATGAAAAAAAACAACTTCGGAATGCCACTTGACAGGTATGGTTTTTCCAATAATCCTACCTTGTATTTCGGGCCTCCAAGCTTTTCAAAATGTGCCGTTTCATTAAAAAATTCAACGGTGAAAGTTGAAATCAAACTCCGCTAATCGATATTCTTAAGCCATCCCGTGATGCTGATTCGCTCTTTTTTGGTTGGCAAAACTTCATGGGGAATCTCTCCGCTGAGGAAAACAACTAACCTTCCACCGATCGGCAAAACATCTTGGATCAGCTCAGAACCATCTTCCTGCGGAATATACATTCTTAGCGCACCCTCATCAGATTCGGTCCAGGTATCGTTCAAGTACAAAATCACACTAACCACACGATACGAAACCTGCTGAAACTGATCCAGATGTCTTTTGTAAAAAGAACCTACCGGATATCGGGCAAAGTGTCCTTCGAAAGAACGTAAACCCAGAAAGCACCGCTGATTCAAAATTTGCCGGATTGCATCCACCTTTTCCCAATATTCAGCCTGCAACGGACTCAGGGATTCCGAATCCATCCAGAGCACTTCATCACTTCGGATTTCGGGTCGGACGAGTTTCTTTTCTCCGCTACCGATGGCTGCCTGCCTGAATTTACCCGCTTCCAACAAGGAAGTTTGCTCCTCCAAAAGTGCCTTCCGAAACTCTTCACTGATGAAATCATCGACGATTACATAGGAATTTTGGTAAATCTCTGAGGAAATCTGATCCAGTACGGAGTCCATATCGGGTGGTTTAGTCCGCAAAATAACAGCTTAATTGCCTAAAAAACCATACTTTTGCGGAAAGCTTCAACGATGGAAATCAGCAAAAATAACCTTACCGGCTTGGTGCTGGAATACGATTCAGGCATCATCCCTCCTCCCTACAGTCATGTTTTCAGACTTTCTCTGGATTGGAGCAAAGGTGATTTGTACGTCGAATTAGACCTTCACTATACCGATCGGGAAGACCTCGACCAGGAAGAAATCCTCGATGAGGGCTTCACCGCCAATGACGATTATACCTATAAGGGATCGCTGAATTCCGTTTGGACCAAAACAGTTTTGACTGAATATGACAAGGCGAAATGGAGCGGAAAATCCCTCGAAGACGGAGGAGTCTCCCTCACTCCTGTTGAAAACGGAAAAGAAGGGAAATCAAAAATACCCGCTAATCAGGAAGAATGGCAGCTTTTGGCTCAGGACTTGATTCAGGCAATTTACGAAACAACCAAGAAAGAAGTTCCGCTAACTGTTCTCTACAAGAAAGTAGAAAACGAAGTGACTCATGATTGCGCGATTACGGTTCATTTTTCCAATCGTGAAGTGATTTTTGAAGTGGACAGAAAAAGCCGCAACATCAACTGGGAATATGCGATTCAATTGATGAAGCTGATCTTTACCCCTGATTATAATTACGACATTGCCAAAATTGAACCCGGCAAAAAGCGCGGTGCATACATCGAATGCGGAGATGGCTATTGGCACGAACTGGGAAAAGGCGTTATCAACATCGATCCGTCTTATGATGCTGTTGGAAAAATTAAGTCCGGATTTGAGGATTTGATGACCGGATAAAATCTTAGAATTTTGCAAATAATTACCTGATTTGTTTAACTTTAGGAAGTTAGAAATCAGGTTTTTTTATGGCAGATAATAAAATTTTCGTTAGCTACAGACGACAGGATGCATCGGGAGAAGCAGGAAGGTTAGTTGATCACCTCCAAGAGGTCTTCGGTGAGGATAGTGTTTTTCTGGATGTGGAAACAATCGAAGCCGGATTGGATTTCATTCAGGCTATCGAAAAAGCCCTGAGTTCCTGCAGTATCCTGATCGCAATGATCGGTCCTCATTGGGCAAGTATGAAAGATCCCCAAGGGAATTTGCGATTATTTAACAAAGATGATTTTATCCGGATCGAGATATCCGCTGCTTTAAAGCGGGACATTCGAGTAATCCCCGTATTGGTAAACGGCGCCATGATGCCAAACCCTGAAGATCTTCCTGAAGACCTTCAAGGACTCACCAGGAGACATGCCCAGGAACTTAGCAGTTCCAGATGGAAATATGACAGCGATCAGTTGACGAGCGTCTTATCCAAAATAATCGAGCCTAAGCCTCAGCCCAAACCTCAACCAAAGCCAGAACCCAGCCCTAGAACATTTATTCCAAATCAACCTGCGCCGAAGAGTTGGTGGGCAAAAAACTACTTATGGGTGATTGGGGGTGTTGTAGGTTTTCTGATCCTCGCAGGGATGTGCGTCCCGGACGAACCTCAATATGAGCCTATAATTGAAAACGATGGCACGACTCAAACGGATCTGATTACAGAGAATCCTGACGGAAATGAAATCTATAATAGTTTGCTGCTTGACGAAAGCATACCTAATATTTCCGGCCGATGGACCGGAGTGAATGATTTGGGATTGACTTACTATTATGATATTTCACAGGACGGTGAATCCGTCTCTTTCAATGAAATTTCATTCGATGGATCAATAATGGGAAGTGGTACGGGTGCGATAAACGGAGAATACATTAACCTTGACTACAACTCTGTTTTTAACTATTCAGGCTCTATTACTCTCGTCATATCACCTGATCAAACCCAACTTTCGGGACAAGTAAGTATTCCCAGCAGCGGGGTTTCTGCGGCAATGGTGTTGAACAGAAACTAACCCCTGATCTCTCTCAAATCCGATTGAATATCCCTAAGCATTTTCCCTAGGTCGTCCAGACTTAGGGCTTTCTTTTTGTCGCCAGGAATTTGGGACCTCGGGCGAAGCCGTGAAAAAAAATGCTGACGAATATTTATTTTTTATCCGCCATCAACAAAATAATAAAAGCATATTAATACCTTATTAAAGGATAACATTTTGACTTTTTGCGATAAACAACCAGAATTAATTATATTTAATCATAATCTAATTCAAACATCTATATGGAAAACGGGAAGATTTTTATCAGTTATAGAAGAGAAGACACCTCGGGTGAGTCCGGCAGATTAAAAGATAATCTGGAGCAAATCTTTGGGAAGGGAAACATTTTTTATGATGTAGAAACACTTGAGGCTGGTTTGAATTTTGACCAATCAATTGCGAAAGCATTGAATGAAAGCAAGGTTTTGCTAGCTATGGTCGGTCCACATTGGCTGAAGGTGACGGATTCGAAAGGCGTCAAACGATTACTCAATCCCGAAGATTGGGTTAGAAAAGAAATCGCTGAAGCTCTGAAACGTAATCTCAGGGTGATACCGGTTTTGGTAAACGGTGCAGATATGCCGGATCCGGATGAGTTGCCTGAGGACTTAAAGGAATTATCACTAAAGCATGCCCAGGAATTGACAAGCTCAAGGTGGAATTATGATGTAGGAGTTTTGACCAAAGTTTTGGAGAAATTAATCATGAGAAACCCGGAATTAGCACCCCAACCAACTCCTCAACCATCCAGCCCAAGATCCTTTGTTTCTCCTGTTCCAGAACCCAAAAAATGGTGGACAAAAAACTATGTCTGGGCTATTGGGGGAATTGTAGGCTTTGTAATTCTTATCAGCATTTTTTCATCAGGACAAGATGAAGTAGCAGATTCAAGCACAGAGAATTATGACCAAATTGAAGACTATTCTAGTACGGAATTGTCCCAAGAGGAAATTTCAAACTTAATGGTGAATTCGGAATGGACTTTAACCGAAGAAAGAAATGATACACTATATGAAACCATCATAAACTTTTACGACGCAGAGGGAGAAATCCTTTTTGAGGAAGCCAACGGAGACAATGGTACTGGATCAGTTCAAATTGACAACCAAAGTATAGTTTTGAGTTTTTTAACTTCAGATTATGATCCTACTGGTAAAGTGATCTTGGAAACAGAGGATGCTGGGAATACATGGAAAGGAAAGTCCAGCTATTCTCAAAGTGGTACAACTTACAATTCAACCCTCACAAAACATTAACCTTTAATTTTTCTCAAATCCGATTGAATATCCCTAAGCATTTCCCCTAAGTCGTCCAGACTTAGGGGTTTCTTTTTGTCGCCGGGATTTGGAAAATCAGTACTGATGAAAGCTTTTGCCTCCCAAATTTCCAGCACCTCATCGCCTTTTACTTCGTAAGGCTTGTAATGCTCATTGTCCGAGGCTAAAAACAACTTTCCATTATCCATCAGATAGTTGAATACCCGCTTGTAAACCACACCTTCGGTTTGGGTTACAAGCACGTAAGTTCTTCCGCTTTTTATGTCCTTGAGCTGATCTACATAAGATCCTATCACAATCGTACCAGGAATCAGTGGCAACATCGAATCTCCCGCCAACTCAAATGCTCTGTACGTTGATTGTCTTGAAAGATTTGGCAGGTGAAACTGAGGTAGCGACTCCATATATTCCGGATCTGCATAGCCGTTTAGATAGCCGGCGGAGGCTTTTTGACCAACCATCGTGATGTTCTCTTTATCATTCTGATCAGCCGCAATAGTCAGGATATTGATGCCACGCTTTTGCAAAGCCCTTCTTCCCTGATTCTCAATATCGTGGTCCAAAAGTTCCTCCACTCCTGCTTCAAAAATCTCCGCAAGCTTTTGGAGAGTCACCAGTTTGGGTTCAGATCTTCCGTCTTCATACGCTGAAATCATAGTGCGCTGCACATCAAGCTGATCAGCAAGATCATTTTGAGTGATGTTTTTTTGCTTGCGCAAAAACCGAAGATTGGAAGCCAGGTAACTCATGCTGAAAACAGGTAGAAGTTATGATCCTCAGAAGCAGTTGGTACCAGAGAAAATGGATTCATATTCAAAGCTGTAGATCTTCTTCTCTCCATTCTTTGCTTGATCTCCTCGATGATCTCCCCCACCGGCTTCGGCTCGGTTACCAGCAAATAACCGTATTGAGGCTTTGCTTCATCTTCTACAAAAAATTTCACCTGACAATTTCCTGAAGCCAAAGTCTTGGTGGTGATGCTGATTTTTTCCGCTGTTTCCATAACTGATTCGATTAACGACAGCTAATGTAGAAATGTTACTTTTATAAACATCAAGATGATCGAAAAATTAACATTATTCTCTGACGTGAATTGTCAAAGATCAAAAAAGCCTCCGATTTAGATTTTAACAGACCTATTTAGATGCCGATCAACAAAAGTTCAGGGGTGGAGCTTTGTGTGTTTTTTGAGCCTTCGGTCTATTCCGGAGGCTATTTTTTTGAATTTTCGAGAGCGGTAATTCTCAAAACCACAGTAAGTCTATACGTAGCCTTTTTTAAACTTCACTTCCATTTAAAAAATCATTGGATTAATCTAATTAGCCTGACCAATCAATTGTACAACCGTTAAGTATCTAGTAAACAGGATACAACAGGATGAAAACAGGATCATTTATGAGAACGGTTACTGTTCAATCGGGAATACTACCGCTCACCCAAAAATCGCATGTAAAGAGTACAAAATCTCTTTTCCTTTGTTTCAATCTTCTGATCACAGCGTCAGGAATTGACCTGCTCTGATCCAGAAAATCAGAAGAAAATACTAACCAACTGTATGAAGTACCTTATTGTAATCTTATTCTTTTTTGGTGGAATTGCCCAAGGTTTTGCCCAAACCTATTCAATCAAAGGTAAGATCCAGGAAAATGGATCAAAACTTGGCGTCCCGAATGCCACAATTATCCTTTTGATGGCATCTGACTCCACCCAGGTAAACGGGATGATTTCTGACCTGGAAGGAAATTTCGAAATTGCGAGTGTCCGCCAGGGTGAATACCTGCTGAAAGTTCAGTATGTGGGATATCAGAATTTTTTCAAAACCATTGATGTAGATTCAGACATGCAACTCGGATCAATTTTTATCCGGGAAGAAGCTCTTGATTTATCTGAAGTTGTGATCAATGCCAGAAGATCCACAGGCACTCAGAAAAGCGATACGACGATGTATAACGCCGACGCCTTCAAGACTATGAAGGATGCCAGCGCTCAGGCTTTACTTGAAAAATTGCCGGGAATAAATTCTCAGGAAGGCGTTCTTCAGGCACAAGGTGAAAACATCGCCCAGATCCTGGTAGACGGAAAGCCTTTCTTTGGCGGAGATATTAAAACTGCTTTGCAAAATATCCCTGCAGAAGTCATTCAAAGCATTGAAATTTTTGATCAGAAAAGTGAAAAAGCCCAACTCAGCGGATTTGACGATGGCGAAAGGCTCAAGACGATCAACATTATTACCAAGCCAAACCGTAGAAAAGGACAATTTGGCAAGACGACTGCAGGGTATGGAACAGACGACCGGTACATGGTCGGTGCTTCTATCAATGCTTTTGATGAAGATCAGCGCATCACATTCACCGGACTGACCAACAATATTAACCTGCTCAATTATTCCAGTGATCCCAATGCTCAGGAAAATTCCACTCCCCAAGAAGGCGTGATTAAAACCAATATTTTGGGATTGAACTATTCTGACCTTTGGGGCGAAAAAATTAAAGTCACCGGAAGCTACGTCTATACCGACCGGGAAAATGTAGGTGTGGTCAATCGTTTCAGAGACTTTGTGACTACTGACGAATCCAATCAGTTCTACACGGAAACAAGCACGGATGTCCGGGGTAATAAGGAGCATCAGGCAAACCTTCGAATTGAATACAACATCGATGAGAAAAACCGAATCCTCTACATCCCAAGATTCTCAGCCCAATTTGAAACAGAAAACTCCGCGTTTTTTGGTAAAACCGAAGATGGAGTCAATCTGATCAATCAGGTAGAAAACCTTAAAACCGGGAAGTATCAGGATTTTGATCTTTTCAACCGCCTGCTTTACAGTCATAAGTTCAACAAACCGGGTAGGACGATCACTTGGAGGACCAATTTCTCCAACGGTTGGAATAAGGATGAATCTGATCGAAAAGCCCGAAACACCTACTACGAGGATGGAGGAGAGCGTCTGGAAATCCTGAATCAAAGAACTACCCGTGAGCGTTTGGGTAAATCTTGGGAGACTGGTATTTCTTTCACCGAACCTTTGGGTAAAAAAGGTCAGATGGAAATCGAATATGAGATCGGCAACCGGGCAAATGATTCCGACAAACTGACTTTCAATTTAGAAGGGGGAGATTTTCAAACAGGAAATCTACGGCTGGACACAACATTGAGCAATACTTTCGAAAGCCAATACATAACCCAGGAACTTGAGTTTGGCTATCAGTTTACTGCGGAAAAATTTAAAATGCAGACCGAGCTTCAGTATCAGGACGCCAAGCTGGACAATAAGCAGCAGTTCCCGCAGCCTTTTGATCTGAAAAGAAATTTCAACAGTATTCTTCCAACCGTGAGAATGGAATACAAATTCTCTCCCAATACCAATATCCAGATTGACTACGACACCTATACCAACGAGCCTCAGATCAATCAGCTCCAGAATGTGATTGACAACACCAATCCGCTTCAGTTGCGAACTGGAAATCCCGAGCTGGATCAGGCATACAGCAATAATCTTCGTCTGAGATTCAGAAGCAATAATCCGGACACGGACAGAAACTGGTTCCTTTACGCACAGTCCACCTTGGTTGATAATTACATTTCAAACAGCTCATTTATTGCAGATGAGCCAACTGAAATTCAGGATGGAATTATTCTGGAAAAAGGATCCCAGCTGAACAAACCTGTCAATTTGGATGGATTTTTTGAATTGAGATCCTGGGCCAGTTACGGCATGCCTTTGGGTTTCCTAAAATCTAATTTCAACATCAATGCAGGTGCAGGATTCACCCGCAGACCGGGTTTGGTGAATGACCAACTTGGATTCAACAACTCCCAGAGATTAAGCACAGGATTGTCGATAAACAGTAACATCAGCGATCAGATCGATTTCAACATCTGGTCACGATCCTCTTACAACAAAGTCGAAAACACCCTAAACCCAAGTTTGAATGACACCTTCTTCAATCAGCGGTTCAGTTTGAATTTCAATTGGATTTTCTGGGAAGGATTCATCTACCGGTTGGATCTCAATCATCAAATCAATGCAGGTCTGAGCGAAGGTTTCGACAATAGTTTCTCTTTGGTGAATATGAGTTTGGGTAAAAAGATCTTCAAAAATCAGCGTGGAGAAGTAAGTATCATGGTTTATGACCTTTTTGCTCAAAATGCAAACGTCCGCCGAAACATCACCGAGACCTTCATTGAAGACATCCAGACCAATGTCCTTCAGCGGTATTTCATGCTGACATTCACATACAACATTCGCAGATTCAGCAAAGGAATGGATGAAGACGCTTACAACAACATGAACCAGGATTCACAGGATAATTAATAAAGTAAGTATATTTTTTTGTCGATTTAATTCGACATATTTTTCATATTTCGTCTTTTCTATTCGACATTATTTATTTATTTTTGTCGAATAGAAAAGACTTTTATGGAAATTTTATTTTCAACATTCAGAAATGTACTCAATCAGGTAGACGACAATTTCTTCAGATATCTCTTTGACCAAATCGACTGGAATCAAAGAATGATCGCTATAAAAGGGCCAAGAGGTTCGGGCAAAACCACTCTCATGCTCCAGCGAATCAAATATGGCTTGAATGCCAGCCCTAATGAAACACTGTATGTGACGACAGATCACTATTGGTTTTACACCAACAATCTGGTCGAGACAACAGATACTTTTTACCAAAATGGGGGCAGATTTTTATTTATCGATGAAGTTCACAAGTACCCAAACTGGTCAAGGGAATTAAAAAATATCTACGATTCTTATCCGGATTTAAAAGTTGTCTTTTCGTCCTCTTCTGCTCTCGATATCTACAGAGGAGAATCTGACTTGAGCCGAAGAGTGATTACTTATGAGTTGCCAGGTATGTCATTTCGGGAATATTTGAAACTGAAAAAAGGGATCAACTTCCCGGTCGTCAGTTTGGATGAAATCCAGAAAAACCACGCTTCAATATCCGGCCAAATAGCTGAGGCATTTCATCCATTACCAGTCTTTCATGAGTATTTGAAAACCGGATATCTCCCGATTTTCACCGAAACTGATCCGCTGAATATCCCGATTTTTCTTCAGCAGATCATTAATACGGTCGTCGAATCAGACCTCGCCTTTATCGCGGATTACAATGCAGGTACTGCTTACAAAGTGAAAAAACTGATGGGTGTTCTGGCAGAATCTGTTCCGTTCAAACCGAATCTAACAGCCATTTCCCGTAAAATCGAAACAAGCCGAGATTCACTTTACGAATGGTTGAATCAATTGGAAAAAGCCCGACTTCTCAATTTTCTGATCGCTGAAGGAAAGGGAGTTTCAATCTTGCAAAAGCCCGATAAAATCTACCTGGAAAACACTAATCTTTCCTACGCTTTGAAATCCTCTCCTGATATTGGTTCGATCCGGGAAACATTCCTGCTAAATCAATTGAAAAATCTGAAGAAGGAAGTTCGCCTGCCTGACTCAGGTGATTTCCTCGTGGATGATCTGGTTATTGAAGTGGGAGGAAAAAACAAAGATGCTTCTCAAATCAAACATCTGGAAAACTACCTGATCGCAGCCGATGAATTAGAGCATGGCTTTGGCAAAAAAATCCCCCTTTGGGTTTTTGGGATGATGTACTAAAAAAACCTCCAAAGGTCTCTAACCTTTGGAGGTTGGTTTTCGCCAATGTGAGTGTCACCACTCAAATTTTAATCTCAGAAATTCCTGATTGCGGCGCAGTCGCCTCGGTCTGTGTCCCCACAGACCGAAACAAAATCACCCCCACCTTATTATCCAGCACTCCTGGGTCGGCAATAATTAATAACCAATAACCCAACAACCTCTACTTCCCAAACTGCTTCTTCAGCATCGCCAGCTTATCCGCCATTGAGCCTTCCGGTTCTTCAGCTTTTTGAGCTTTAGCGGGAGGAGCAGATTTCTCCATTTTCTTTCCCCGCTCCGCAAAAGGATCTGACTTCATGCTCAGCGCGATTCTCTTTCGCTGAATATCCACTTCCATTACGGTCACCTGCACTTTTTGATTCACAGTCACTGCCTCATTCGGATCTTTCAGATATCGGTCCGCGAGATGACTCAGGTGAACCAATCCATCCTGATGCACTCCGATGTCCACAAAAGCACCAAAGGCGGTGATGTTAGTTACGATTCCCGGAAGCTTCATTCCCACTTTCAGATCGGACATTTTATTGACTCCTTCTTCGAAAGCAAAAACTTCAAAGCTCTCCCGGGGATCTCTTCCCGGCTTTGCCAGTTCCTGCAGAATATCCTGAAGTGTCGGCAAGCCGACCGTCTCAGACACGTAGTTTTTGAGGATTATCTTCTTTCGCAGCTCTTCCGAACTCATCAAATCTGGAACAGATGCACTGACGTCTTTTGCCATTTTTGCTACTAAATCATATCGCTCCGGATGAACTCCGGATGAATCGAGCGGATGCTTTGCTTTGCTGATTCTGAGGAAACCTGCAGCCTGTTCGAATGCCTTATCACCCAATCTTGGCACTTTCTTCAATTGAGCACGACTGGTGAAAGGCCCGTTTTCAGTTCGGAATTCGACGATATTTTGCGCCAGCACCGGACCCAAACCAGATACGTACGTGAGCAATTGCTTGGAAGCAGTGTTGACCTCCACTCCCACTCCGTTTACAGCTGACATCACAGTGTCGTCAAGCGCATTTTTCAATGCATTCTGGTCAACGTCGTGTTGGTACTGACCGACTCCGATTGATTTTGGATCGATTTTCACCAGTTCCGCAAGCGGATCCATCAAGCGACGACCGATCGAAACTGCACCACGGATCGTCAGATCCAAATCCGGAAATTCTTCCCGCGCCACATCCGAAGCAGAATAAATCGAAGCTCCGCTTTCATTGACCATGGTCACAATCACAGATTTTGGAAGGCCGAGACTCTTCACAAAAGTCTCCGTTTCCCGTCCGGCAGTTCCGTTGCCGATGGCGATAGCCTGAACGGCAAATTTCTCAACAAGACCCTTCACCGCCATCCCAGCTTCCATGATTCGCTTTTGCGGCTCGTGCGGATAAATCGCCTCGTAATGAAGGAACTGACCTTGCGGTCCCAGGCAAACCAACTTGCAACCTGTTCGGAAACCTGGATCAATTGCCATCACTGATTTCTGACCCAAAGGAGCTCCGAGAAGCAACTGACGCAGGTTTTCCGTAAATACTTTGATCGCTTCCTCATCTGCTTTCTTCTTGGTAAGCAGGCGAATTTCAGTTTCCATGCTCGGTTTGAGCAAGCGTTTGTAGCAATCTTTGATTGCCAGTCTGACCTGATCCACGGCAGTATTTGCAGCATCTTCGAGGATTTCCCGATCCATCAATGCCACAGCCGACGCCTCTTCCGGACAGGAATCAAGCATCAGAAAAAGTTCTTTTTCACCTCTTCTCATCGCCAAAACCCGATGCGAAGGAGCGGTTTTCACAGGCTCGGACCAGTCAAAATAATCCTTGTATTTGATTGCTTCTGCTTCTTTTCCGGGAATCACTTTCGAAGAGAATACTCCTTCATTCAGGAAAACCTTGCGCATTTTTTCACGCAGTCCGGCATTCTCATTTATCCATTCGGCCATGATATCACGGGCTCCCTGAAGTGCTTCTTCGATTGATTTCACCTCTTTTTCAGCATCCAGATATTTTTCCGCTTCGGCTTCGATATTGAAAGAAGTCTGGGAAAAAATCCGCTCTGCCAAAGGTTCAAGGCCCTTTTCCCGTGCAATCGTCGCCTTGGTTCTGCGCTTTGGTTTGTATGGCAAATAGATATCCTCGAGCTTGGACATAGTCTCCGCCAACTCGATGGATTTTTTGAGTTCGGGAGTGAGTTTCCCCTGATCCTCGATGGATTTCAGAATGGCTTCTCTGCGCTTGTCGAGTTCGCGGAGCTGCTCAACCCGATCACGGATAGCCGCTACCTGCACCTCATCGAGTTCGCCTGTCGCCTCTTTCCGATAGCGGGAAATAAAAGGAACCGTCCCGCCTCCATCAAGCAACTCAACTGTGGCTTGCACCTGATGAGGTTTGACCTGTAGTTCGGCAGCTATTTTAACTTCGTAATTCATACAAAAAGGGATTTGAAATCAATTTTGAACTTGCAAGATAAACTTCCTTGGAAAGAGAAATCAGCTTTATGTACGGCAAGTCACTAAGAAGCTGGAAATGTGGGGGTAAATTTGCGAGGGATTTTAAAATTGAAAGATTGGAAGATTTGAAAATTGTCGGATGCTCGATGACCGATGACCGATGTCGCCCAAGCGATTGTGGTGGTTATCTCAGCTGCGGTAGCAACTTTATTTCTCCGCGTTAGCGGAATGTTTCGCGAAGCATATCCCTTCATGAAAAAAATTGAAAATTTGAAAGATTGGAAGATTTTAAAATTGTCTGATGAACGATAACCGATGTAGCCAAAGCGATTGTGGTGGTTATCTCAGCTGTGGTAGCAGCTTTATTTCTCCGCGTTAGCGGAATATTTCGCGAAGCATATCTCCCCATCAAAAGGGATCAACAGTATTATTCACCTCATACTTTGTACTTGGTACATCGTACTTTATACATTTAAAAAATGGATTGGAAAAAAGAAATTAAAAGCTGGGGATGGATCATTGCAGTCTTCGCTTTCTTATACTTCACAGGACTTTTGCCGGTGATTCAGGGTGGACTTCAGTCGGTTTTACTCGCCACAGGATTGATCAAACCCAGCATTGAAGTTCCGGATTTGACAGATAAAGAGTTTGACTACACGGGTCAATTCAAAGACTTTGAAGGAAACATTGTCGATCTTCAGGATTACAAAGGAAAGACCGTTTTCATAAACCTTTGGGCTTCTTGGTGCGGGCCATGCCGGGCTGAGATGCCTCATATTTCCGAACTCTACAAGTCCGTGAAAGACAAGCCGGATATGGAGTTTCTGATGATCGGGCTGGATGATGATTTCAACAAAAGCAAAAAATTCATGGAAGGAAAGACTTGGGGTTTCCCAACAGTTCATGCGAGTTTTGGCATCAACAAAAGCCTGCAAAGCGAGTCTATCCCGACTACGTTGGTCGTAAATCCCGAAGGAAAAATCGTCTTTTACCAACAGGGGATGAGCAATTTCAATACCGACGAGTTCCGGGAATTTCTGCTTTCGCAGTAAGAATTCGGTTTTTTAAAAGCTGAGAATCCCTTTCAGGACAATTTCATTGGCGCGTTCAGAGATTTATTGTAATCTTTATTCCAGACCCGATAACCTATGAAATCGAGGAAGACGCAAGCGACACACGCTGTAATGATTATGGACCATGCGAGATTCCTCCCGATAGCAATCGGGATGGCAGCTAAAAAACAAATTATAAACAGATGAAAAAGTCCCTGCTACTTTCCCTTGTAGCTTTTGCGCTGTTTCATTTTGCAAAAGCCCAGCAATCAACCCTTTGGTATCAAAAGCCTGCGGAGAAATGGGAAGAAGCCCTTCCCCTTGGAAATGGTCGCTTGGGAGCGATGGTTTTTGGGTTTACTGGCAAAGAGCGGATTCAGTTGAATGAGGATTCACTTTGGCCGGGAGGTCCAGACGATTGGGGTTTGGCCGAAGGAAAAAGATCCGATCTGGATGTGATCCGAGCTCTTCTTTTGGTCGGAGAAAATGAAAAAGCCGATTCTTTACTTGTTCTGAAATTTTCCCGAAAGGGAGTCACCCGCTCCCATCAGACGCTGGGTGATCTTTGGCTGGATTTCGATTGGGCCGAAATCAGTGAATACAAAAGAAGCCTTGATCTGACATCTGCCATTTCCAGAACGGAATTCCTCAGCGAAGGTCATTTGGTCACGCAGGAAATCATCTCTTCCGCTCCAGATGATGCGATTATTTTTCGATTAAAAACTACACACCCGAAAGGCTTCCGTGGCAAAATCATGCTCAGCAGGCCGGAAGATCAGGGTTTTGCAACCGCTGAAACCAAATCGCTCAATGACAATCTTCTTGAAATGAGTGGAATGGTTACTCAGCGAACAGGGCAGATCGACTCGAAACCTTTCCCGATTTTGAATGGAGTGAAGTTCCGGGTTTTGCTACTTGCCCAAAATCAAATCGGAGTGGTGAAAGCCAACGGAAACTATCTGGAAGTCGATGGCGCGAAGGAAATCATCCTGAAACTCGTGGCGGAGACTTCGTATTACCATTCTGATTTTTCAAAAGCAGCCGATTCCCGACTCGACAAAGTGATGTTCAAAAGTTGGGGTGAAATCCAATCTGCCCACGAACGTGAATATAAATCATGGTTTGACAGAATGAGCTTAAGTTTGGGTCCCCTCCAAGCGGATGAAACTCCGACTGATCAGCGAATCCAACATGTCAAAAACGGGCAAACTGACCTTCATCTGGAGAAGCTATTGTTTGACTTTGGACGCTATCTACTGATCTCCTCCAGCCGTCCCGGCACCAATCCGGCAAACCTGCAGGGAATCTGGAATCAACACATCGCCGCTCCCTGGAATGCGGATTATCATTTGAACATCAACCTCCAAATGAACTATTGGCCGGCTGAGGTGACGAATCTGAGCGAGTTGACCGGGCCACTTTTTGACTTCACGGATGGGTTGGTGGAAACCGGAAAAAAGGCAGCTTCCGGGAATTTCGGCATGCAAGGAACAGCAATTCCGCATACAACCGATCTTTGGAAAATTCCTTTTTTGCAGGCGGAAACAGCTTATTGGGGTGGATGGATCGGAGCCGGAGCATGGATGGGCAGGCATTATTGGGAGCATTATTTATTCACCGGAGATACCGATTTCCTTCGGAAAAGAGCTTTGCCGGCAATCGAGCAAATCGCCCTTTTCTACTCGGATTGGCTCATCGAAGATCCGCGAAACGGAATGCTGGTTTCGGCTCCTTCGACTTCTCCCGAAAATCAGTTTATCAACGCCAAAGGAAAGAAAGCCGCCACGACTTTGGGCGCTGCCATGGATCAGCAATTGATCGCAGATATTTTCTCGATTTATATCCAGACCACTCAGATTTTAGGGCTTGAATCTCCTTTGTTGGAAAAAATAAAAACTCAGCATTCAAAACTTCGTCCGGGAATTATATTGGGTTCGGATGGTAGGATTCTCGAGTGGGATCAGTCGTATGAGGAACCCGAAAAAGGTCATCGCCACATGTCGCATTTGTATGCTTTTCATCCCGGCGCTGCGATAACCCAAAGTCAAACACCCCAGTATTTCGAAGCGGTGAAGAAGACACTGAATTACCGTCTGGCAAACGGCGGAGCTGGTACCGGATGGTCCAGATCCTGGCTGATCAACTTCTCGGCTAGACTTCTTGATGGTGAAATGGCATTCGAAAACATCCAAAAACTGATTTCACAATCCCTTTATCTTAACCTGTTTGATGCGCATCCTCCCTTTCAGATTGACGGAAATTTTGGCTACACTGCCGGAGTTGCGGAGATGCTGGTACAGTCCCATGAGCCGGGTTTGATACGGGTTTTGCCTGCTTTGCCTGAAGCCTGGAAGACAGGGGAAGTCAAGGGAATAAAAGCCAGAGGCGGTTTTAAGTTAGATTTCAAATGGGAAAACGGAGAAGTCAAGTCACTCCGGATCACCTCACTTTTGGGAAATAAAACCATCCTTATGATGGACGGATCAGAGGTAGAACTTGACCTTCAGAAAGGTGAAAGTCTTGAAATGGAATTTTAAACCAACCTGCTTTACCCTTCATCAATCCCAATAATTTTTCCTTAAATTCCACCTATGACCACCAAATCACCCCAGGTACTGATCATCGGAGGAGGATTTTCGGGAATTGCTGCCGCAAAGAAACTTCAAGAATCAGGGATTTCATTTCAGGTCCTGGAAGCAAGGGATCGTCTCGGCGGTCGGGTTCACACTCGCCAACTTTCAGAAGATCTCTATGTAGACCTGGGCGGGCAATGGATCGGCCCGACTCAGGATCGCATGTATGAGCTTTGCAAAGAGTTTGGACTGGAGCCTTTTGCGACTTACGACCAAGGCAAAAATGTACTGGATTTGGCCGGAAAAATCAGGACCTACACCGGGCTGATCCCCAAAATAGATCCCATTTCCCTGATCAATCTGGATTTGATTTTGAGAAAACTGGATAGGCTGGCTCAAAAGATCGACATCAATTCCCCCTGGTCAAATCGGCAGGCAGCTATTTTCGATTCGATTTCTCTGGATTCTTTCCTTCGGAAAAACAGTAAAACCAAGAGTTGCCACGCCGTCATCCGGGTTGCCTGCGAGACGGTTTTCGCCTGCGAACTGAATGAAATTTCTTTGCTCCATGCTTTATTCTACATCAAATCAGGCACCACCCTGGATTGTCTGATCAATATCAAAAACGGCGCGCAGCAGGATCGGATCAAAGGCGGAATGCAGCCACTTGCGGAGAAAATGGCAGTACCTTTTTTGGATAAAATCCTTTTCAACTCTCCGGTAAGAAAAATCGAGAAAACCGAAAACGGAGTGACAGTTTCCGGCGATGGATTCAGCATTTCAGCCGAAAAACTGATTTTCGCAGTGCCTCCTCCCCTGCTGTCTCAAATCAGCTTTTCCCCAAAACTTTCACTCGAAAAACGTCAATTACTGGATCGGTATGCGATGGGAATCGTAGGGAAATGCTTCATGATTTATTCGAAGCCGTTTTGGAGAGAATCTGGATTCAGCGGGCAAGCTGTAGCGGATGCAAATTCACCTTTTCAGACGCTTTTCGATTGCTCTCCTGCGGATGGGAAATACGGAATCCTGATGGGTTTCACCATAGCCAATCGCGCAAAAGCTTATTTTTCCAAAGGAGAATCCGACCGAAAATCTGAAATGCTCAAAATCCTAAGTTCCTATTTTGGCACTTCAGCCGGGCAACCTATCCAATACATCGACTTCAGCATGAGCGACGAAGAATGGTCAAGAGGTTGCTATGCCGGGCTCATGCCCACCGGAGCATGGACAGGTTTTCGGGATGCCTATCGGAAAGCCGAAGATCCCTACTACTTTGCAGGAACTGAGGCTGCAACCCGCTGGCACGGTTATATCGAAGGGGCTGTATTGGCAGGTGAAACCGCCGCAACCCTTGTTTTCAATTCATTAAAACTATGAGGCATCTTATAAGTCTGTTTATTCTCCTGCTTTTTATTTGGCTGATTTGGTCTTATTCGGGCAGAAATATGCCTTTGAGCGAAGCCAAGGCGCATATCTCTGTAGTTCAGGAAATCAATCCTTCCGATAGTCTGAATCGGAATGTAGTCGGCATTCAGCCCTATATGGACGTTTCGGATTATTTTTCCCAAATGAAATACAAGGATAAACTCCGGTTTTACCTGGCAGAATCGAAACTCAAGGGTTTTTTAAATAAAAACACAATCGTGCTATTTCCGGAATACATCGGAACCTGGCTGGTTTTGGAAGGAGAAAAACACGTTTTGGCCAAAAAAGGAACGATGAAAGAGGCCTTGACTACGATGGTTTTGAGCAATTTTTTTGACTTCTCTCTGGCCTACCTCAAAACCAGCAAGGAAGCAGACAGAGCAGCTTCCGCGATCTTCAGGATGAAAGCCAAATCGATGGCGAACAGTTATTTTTTGACCTTCAGCGAACTTGCAAAAGAATCAAAAATCCACATCGCTGCCGGTTCGATTATTCTGCCTGATCCTGCTGTAGTTGAGGGAAAGATTTACGTAAATCCGAAAGGACCACTTTACAATGCTGCGTTTGTTTTCGGACCGGATGGTAAAGTGATTGGAGATCCCATCCTGAAAGCCTTCCCGATTGATAGCGAAATTCCCTTTTTGACGGCAGGAATTCCAGGCGAAATTCAGACGCTTGACCTTCCTTTTGCAAAAACTTCAGTCCTTGTTTGCGCAGACAGCTGGTATCCGGATGCATATCAATCTGCTACTAATAAAAACGCTGAGCTAATCTTGGTTCCTTCTTTTTGCACTGGAAATGGAGCGATGGATATTCTTTGGAAAGGCTACAGCGGCAACCCCGAACCTGCCGGAACAGACATGAATGACATCAATAGACTGACCGAGCGGGAAGCATGGGAAAAATATGCACTACCCGGGCAGATTCAGAAAACCCGCGCTCAAGCCGGGCTGAATGTATTCCTGCGAGGAAATCTCTGGGATCTTGGAGCAGATGGACAGCCTTTAGCCATCTTTCAAAACAAGCTTTTGCATATTACTCCTGCCGACAGCGCCGGAATCTGGTCACTGAATTATTGAGCTATGTGCGATACTCTGGTTGCCCCTCCCGCTTTTACCCGATCAGGAAATTTGATTTTGGGGAAAAATTCCGACCGGGAACCGCTCGAGACACAGGCAGTCGCTCATTTTTGTAAAGCTTTTCCGAAGGAAAAAGAACTCCAATGCACTTATCTCAAA
>JBILPR010000266.1:0-6186 GCA_044373795.1 Algoriphagus sp.
AGGAAATCGCCTTGCACGATCACAACTCCAATTCGGGAAGCAGGGGTCAAAAAGGGGATGTTTGGGATGGAGGTCATCGAATTCCCCTGATCATATCCTGGCCTGAGGGTATCAAAGGCAATGTTCAATATCCCCATTTACTGAGTTTGACTGATGTTTTTGCCACCCTTGCTGAACTTACAGAAGTACAGTTGCCAGAAAATCAGGAATCAGACAGCGAGAGTTTTCTACACGTTCTCCGTGGTGACTTTACAAAACCTCACCGCAAATCAATGGTTCATCATTCCTCCGGAAACCTGTATGCAATCCGGAGTGAAGGATGGAAATTTATAGAAGGATTGGGTTCAGGTGGATTTACAGACCCTTCCCGTATTATTCCTGAGAGCGGAGGACCTGTGGGCCAACTCTATCGGATCGATTCAGATCCATCGGAACAGGAAAATCTCTTTTTGAAATACCCTGAAAAAGTTGCGGAATTGAGTGAGTTGCTAACTAAAATCAAGAATAGGGATTGAAAGTCCCTTCAGTTTTTGCAAACCTGATAGGACCCTATTAGGGTATCGCCGCATTCCAATTTTGGGATGAGAATTTAGGGTATGATCAGAATCTAATTCATGGATTTGGAAGGCAATAAATACCCTCCAACTTCAGTTGGAGGATTAACAATTTTGGAGTACCAATCCGGCTTTAGCCAAATCACTTGCCCGGAAATAAGACAGATATTTTTCCAGTTGGGCTAAAGCCCGATGGAAATGGGAAACTTTTTGTTGGAATGGGCTAAAGCCACATTCCTATTTAAAGGCTGGGAAATTCTCGCTAAAGCCATTTTCTAATTCATGGATTTGAAATGCTTTAATTCTCTGCCAATCAGTTGGAGAATTTACAAATTTGGATTACCCTGTAACCGGCATTAATTTTATTTAGAGGATCTCCTTTTTTCCATATACGCATTAAAAAGGTCAATGAATTTTTGATCCATCTCATCCGAATCTCCATAAGAGGCACGCAGGTTTTTCAGTTTGAGATGTAAATCTTCCCGGACGGTTGCATAGGTAGGATCATCGTAGACATTGTTTATTTCTTCCGGATCTTTTTCTAGATCATATAGTTCCCACTCATTGATGTCATAATAGAAATGGATCAGTTTATACCGTGCGGTGCTGATGCCATGGTGCCTTTTTACCATATGAACAGCCGGGTATTCATAGTAGGTATAGTAAGCGGCTTCTCTCCATTGATCCGAACTCCCATTGGCAAGGCTTCTGAAGGATTCTCCCTGCATGTCTTCAGGCACTTCAACTCCTGCATACTCTAAAATTGTTGGGGCAAAATCGAGGTTTTGGACGAGTTTATCGATCGTGGTTCCGGGTTTGATTTCCCGCGGAAACCGCATCAAAAGCGGAGTTCGAAAGGATTGCTCGTACATAAAGCGCTTATCAAACCAGCCATGCTCTCCCAAAAAGAATCCCTGATCTGAAGTATAGATTACGATGGTGTTTTCAGACAGTCCGTTGGCTTCGAGGTAAGCCAGCAACTCGCCAACCCCATCATCTACAGATTTGATGGTTCGGAGGTAATCTTTGATGTAGGTGTTGTACTTCCAAAGGGCTAATTCCTTTCCTTCAAGTTTTGCGTTCAGAAAGGCCTGATTTTTTGGTTCATATGCTGCATCCCAATCCTTTAATTGTTGTTCATTGAATCGTTTCAGGTAATTCAGCATTTGGGTTGGTTTCCCATCAGGATCTACTTTCAGCTTAAAATCAATTCCCCAATCTGCGTGTCCGTCAATCTGCATTTCCTGTTCACGCGCCGCTCTTCCCCGAGTGGCATAATCGTCAAAAAAAGTAGCCGGTGGGGTGAAGGTTTTGTCATCGTAAAGTGTCAGGTATTTTGGGGCAGGCTGCCAATTCCGGTGAGGAGCCTTTTGGTTGTACACCAGCATAAACGGCTTGTCCTTGTCCCTTCCTTCCTCCAGCCATTTCAGCGCATATTCAGTCGTGATGTCGGTGACATATCCTTCAAATCGTTTCATCTCGCCGTTTACGATGAAATCAGGGTTGTAATAATCTCCTTGCCCAGGCAAAACCATGGAATGATCAAATCCTTGGGGTAGGCCGTCAAGATGGATTTTCCCAATCATGGCAGTAGAGTATCCTGCCTGCTGGAGTAGCTTGGCAAAATTGTCCTGATCCCAATCAAAGGGTTGGATATTGTCCACTTTGCCATTGATAAAGCTGTGTTTTCCGGTCAAAATCACTGCCCGACTGGGTGCACATATTGAGTTTGTGACAGTGGCCCGGGTGAAAATTGCTCCTTCTTTGGCCAAGCGGTCGATGTTTGGAGTTTCGTTGAGTCCATGTCCGTAGGCGCTGATCGCCTGATAGGCATGGTCATCACTCAACATAAAAATGATGTTGGGCCGCTTTTGGGAGTTTTGTGCCTTGAGGAAAGCGGAGTCCAAACAGAATCCGATCAAAATTAAGACTGGGATTAATTTTCTAAGATTCATGGCTTTTGGTCAAGGAGTTATTTGAAGTTAAGAACTTGGGAATTAGCTAAGCCTTTCTTCTCCTTATTCGCTCCACATCCTCAATTTCAATTTCTAAGGGATCTCCCAGCAGTTTAGAACCTGATTCGGTAATCAAATAGGCATCTTCCACTCTGATTCCCCCAAAACTTCGGTATTCGGCCAGTTTATCATAGTTGATATAATCGCTGTGAAGGTTTTCTGCCTGCCATTGATCGATGAGTTGCGGGATAAAATAGATTCCGGGCTCGATTGTGACCACGTATCCTTTCTCCAGTTCTTTGCCCAGCCTGAGCGATTTCAAACCGAATTGTTTGCTCTTTTTGAGTTCGTCGGTATAGCCTACATATTCCTCACCCAGGTCTTCCATGTCGTGGACATCCAAACCCATCATATGTCCCAAGCCACATTGGAAAAATAAGGCATGAGCTCCTTCATTGACCGCGTCATCCAGATTCCCCTTCATGAGACCCAGTTCCTTTAGGCCTTCTGCCAGTTTTTTGCATGCTAAAAGATGGACTTCTTTAAATCGTATACCCGGCTTCAGTGCGGCAACTGCTGCTTGATAAGCATTGAATACGACCTGATAGATTTCTTTTTGTGCCGGAGAAAATTCAGGGCCTACCGGAAAAGTCCGGGTAATATCACCTGCATACCGCATGGCCGATTCTGATCCAAAATCTCCCAGAAGCATTTTTCCTGTTGTCAGGGTATTGGAATAGTTGTGATTGTGGAGGATTTGACCATCGATAGTGATGATTGGAGCAAAAGATAAATGACCTCCCAGAGCCAACGCTTCCCCATTAACCAATCCCAGGAGTTCATATTCCTTCATGCCGGCTTTGGCTTGCTTTATCACTTTTTTATGCATGCTCACACTGATGTTTACCGCTTTGTTAATCTCCATGATTTCCTCTTCTGTCTTGATGGATCGCATTGCGACTACCGCTTTGATCAAATCGACAGAAGCTCGGGAAGAGATTTCCTGCATTGGAGTTTGGAGCCAATCGGAAAGTTTCTGTGTGTTTTCCGGTCGGAAAGGAGGTAGGAAATGGATTTGCTGATTCGCTGCTTTGTCCAAAAACTTCGGAAGTTCATTTTTGGGTTGGGTGATTTTGATTCCCACCGCCTCGGCCAATTCGGAAAGAGGCGGATGAGCTCCTTGCCAAATCACTTCCACTGTGGTCAGATTATCCCCAAAGATGATTTCCTGATCCTGATCGACATCTATTATCGCCGCAAGTCCGGGCATGTCCAGTCCGAAAAAATAGAGGAATGAACTGTCCTGCCTGAATGGATACCAATTGTCTTTGAAGTTGCTGCTGCTTTCTTCATTTCCCAGAAAAAGGAGGAGCCCCGATCCCATTTTCTTCTTCAGTTGGTTCCTTCTTACTATGTAAGTTTCCTTCGGAAAGGTCTTCATTAATTCGCCTGTTTACTGGTACGCATTTTTGTCCCAAGATAGGGGATATCAAAGGTTTATTTTTCCAAGAAAATGGGATTACATCTGGATCTTTTGCCAAGTGGGCAAAGCCGGTCTTATAGCAATGGATTCATGGATAACACTTAGAATTCTTTGCCTCTCAGCACCAATCAGCGGCAACCTGGGTGCCCGTACATGCTCTGTACCCAATCCAGTAGCAACCTCGGCTAATTTGATGTATTGAACCAGTTTTGGATGAATATCCAATTCCAAAAGCGGGGAAAACCAACGGTATATTTCCAAAGCTTCTCTGTATCTACCCTGTTCCATCAGGTGGTAGATGGCCATAGTTTCATACGGGAAAGCACATACTAAGCCAGCAACCCAGCCATCTGCGCCAAGGGCCAAACTTTCATAGGCGAGGGGATCTACACCACAAAGAATTTTAAATCTGTCGCCAAATCTATTGATCATTTTGGTTACAAGGGAAAGATCTCTTGTTGATTCCTTTACGGATTGGATATTACCAAAAGCTGACAATTCTTCAAACATATCGAGGGTCACCAAAATTTTATAGTCCACCGGGTTATTGTAAATCATAATGGGAAGATCGGTGGATTGGGCAATTTTCTTAAAAAAAGAAATAGTTTCCCTGTCATCCGCTTTGTACCTCATGGGGGGGAGTGCCATAAATCCTTCAATTCCACTTTCATTTGCTGCCTTTACGGACTCAATGGCCCCTTTTGTGGATTGTTCTGCGATGGTTAGTACTACTGGAATTTTCCCCTCCACCACTTCAAGGGTTGCTTTGATCAATGTTTCCTTTTCGGAGCTTGTCAAAGTACTGGCTTCACCAAGGCTTCCGCCTAGAATGATTCCGTGAACTCCAGCCTCCATTTGGGTCTGAATATTGAATTGGAACGCCTTTAAATCAAGTTGATCATCAGACGTAAACTTGGTTGTTACAGCCGGGAATACTCCTTTCCATTTTATCATGACTTTTCTATTTTGTTTATAGGTTTGAGTTTATTCAATGATTCATACTTTCTTAATCTCAATAGATTATAATTTTTATCCAGTCCTTATTACCTTCCACCAGCCGGTAAACTTCTTAGCCAGAAAGTTTTCATCGTCTCTCTGAGGTGGAGCGAAGTGTTTTCACGTTCATTGATGCTGTGCGAGCGCATCGGGTAAGACATCATGGAGAATTGTTTGTTGTATTTGATCAGTTTGTCCACCAGCATTTCAAAACTCTGATAATGCACGTTATCATCACCTGTGCCATGAATGATCATGAGTTCACCTTGTAAATTCTCCGCATAGGTGATAGGAGAGCCCTCGATATAGCCTTTCAGATTGTCTTTCAAAAGTCCCATGTAGCGCTCCTGATAGGTAGCATCATACAGCCGTTGGTCAGAGACAAAGGCCAATGCCAAACCAGCTTTGTAAGTCTCCGGAAAGCGGAACATCAAATTGAGCGTCATTTGCCCACCACCACTCCAACCCCAGGAACCGACTCGGGTAGGATCTATGAAATTATAGGTTTTCAGGACTTGCTCAACTGCTGCTTTTTGGTCGTAAGAGGCAAGGATTCCTATTTGGCCATAGATGGATTTGCGCCATTCTCTTCCGCGCGGGGTTTTGGTGCCCCGGTTGTCGATACTGATGACGACATATCCCAAATCTGCCATGTAATGATGCCACAAGTCCCCATCCGCCCAATTATCCTGAACTGTAGAACTGGCTGGTTCCCCGTAGACGAAAGCGATGAGTGGATACTTCTTATTAGGATCGAAATCCTTGGGCTTGATCATCCATCCATCCAATTCAACTTCTCCAATATCCACTTTGAAAAACTCCTTTGGGTTCAACTCCAATGCGGAATACTTGGATCTTAACTCCAGGTTTTCTTCCAAAATCCTGACTGTTTCATGTTTGGGAAGACTGATTAAGGAATAGACTGGCGGTGTTGTGGTATTTTGAAACGTGTGAATTGCAAATTTTGAATCGGTCGAAATCTGATAGGCATTTTGTCCTGAAAGCGCCATAGGTGTGATCCGTTCAGCTTTTCCGATTTTATTCAGCGAACTGCGATACAGGTATCGTTGGGTGAAGTTTTCAGGGGAGGCGATGTAATACACAAACCCGCTGGCAGGATCGATGTGGCTGATTCGCTCTACATCAAACTCTCCCTCGGTCACCAATTCTACCGATTTCCCATCTCTGGACACTTTAT
>JBILPR010000267.1:0-6163 GCA_044373795.1 Algoriphagus sp.
TGATTTCCTCTTCAAAATTGCCAGGAATGCCGGCCAGAAAATACCAGGTATTGAAGATCCCAAATGAAAGGATATACATCTGGGCAAACGTCTGTGGCTGGATGTCTGCCTTGAATAATTCATTGACTGCGGCAAGTGCCAGGCTGATTCCGATGGAAATCACATTCGTGAAGAAAAGCGAAATGACCAGCCGGATAAAGAGGTTTTTGTTGAAATTCCAGAAGCTGGCTGCAGATTCAGATTTGCTTAAAAATGGCAGAAAAGCCACCATGAGATGAAGGGCCAGATAATATACCGTGTAACGGATATAAGGAACCCTGGTGTTAGACGGTGTATTTTCCGCAGGGAAACTTAAATAAATCAACCCCAAAACCACAATTGCCCCCAGCCAACCTAATCGCCTTTTGAGAGGGCTGAGGTGATGTTTTTCTGCGAATAAATCAATGCAGAGAAACAGGGGAATCCCCAGTGTAAAGGTCAATATCAAATTGACAAGAACAATATTTTCCCCAAAGACCTCGACTTCCATCAAATAAACCGCAAGCATGGTTCCCACGATTGCTGAAAGTAGACTGAGCGGAAAGCGCTTGGCAGAATCAAATGCCTCATCCTGAAGATGAGAAAGCGATGGGAATTTCATCTGTTTATAATTTGTTTTTAGCGGCCAGATGGAATCTCGCACGGCCCATAATCATTGCAGTGTGTGTAGCTTGCGACATGCTCGATTTCATGAATTGGATTTGAGATAAAACAAGTAAGGAAGGGTAAACATGAGTGATCGAAGTGCGGAGAAATTTCAGCTTTTTGCTTTCAGACTTCTTATTTCGTCCTTCATTCCTCTCCGGGTTTCAAATCATAATTGATCATCCAGCCGATTCCGAACTGATCCGTAAAGCTGGCGAAATAGGCTCCCCAGAAAGTTTTCTGAAGTTCCATTTCAATAGTTCCACCTTCGGAAAGGGCAGCATAGACGCGCTTGGCTTCGTCCAATGAATCCATGTCCGAAGAGATGTAATTGTTGTTTCCGGCTTTGTAAATATGACCCATGGAAGGCAGCGTATCGCTTGCCATGATTTTGAGATCGGGGCTGATCTGCAGGCAAACATGCATGACGCGGTTTTTCTCGTCCTCCGGGATTTCTTCCATGCCCGGAGCGTCGGTTATGTATTGGATCCCGCCGACAAATTCACCCCCAAATACAGACCGATAAAAGTTGAAGGCAGCCTCGGCATGACCGTCAAAATTGAGATAGGGGAAGATTTTCATAGCGTGGTTTTTTGGGTTGCGGATAATTCAATTTACGATTTTCCGAAGGATAGAAAAAGTAAAAAAAAGTCGGATAAAGTGATCCGAAAAAACGAAGCCAAGACTGAGTGAAAATTAAGATTTCTGGTATTTCTTTGACCAATAGCTAATCAGAGGAGTGATGATGACGGTGGGGAGAATCCAATACATCCATCCCGGAATAAAGTCAGGTAAGTATTCCAGATTGACCACCAAAAATGCGGTGAAAGAAGCAATAAAAGCTCCCAAAAGTCTCTGAAGATGTATTCGAATGTAGGCAAGTTTGTCCGGTTCAGGTTTGCCCATTTTCCTCAGATCAAAAATCAACATCGACATTCCGATTCCTCCAAAGGTAATCAGCACGACCCCAAACATGCTGCCTTCAAACAAGAGTTTGGCGCCCCAGCCGATCAGAATGATTCCCGAGATTCCCATTCCGAACTGAAGGATTCGGTCAAATGGGGCCGGTGTCGGATTGGATAATTTTGATTTGATGAAGCGAACTCCCGTGCCGGTCATGTACAGGGTGAATACGCCGATCATGAAGAGAAATGGATTGGGATGCATGATCGCCAAAGCAAGGGAAGACACTCCGGCAGTCATCATTCCGAAGATAAAGAGCATTCCCAAAGCCTTGTGAAGTTTTTTGCCTTTTGTCAAGCTCAGGACAAGAGTTCCGGTTAATAAACCAATCGAACCTCCAATAATATGAAGGATCAGGAAAAATGTGAAAATAGGTTCGGACATGAAGATGGGGTGGGAAAAGTTGAGGAAATTAAGGTAAAATGAAAATACCGAATTGAATTAGTATGCCTTGATTCGGTCGGCTTTGAAACTTAAGAAAGCCAGAATTAAACCTGCGAAAACGATCGCGCAGGCAGCATACCAATTCCAGAAGGAAACCGAAACTGCCAAAATCTGAAGTCCCAGGCCTGCCAGCCAAACCAAATGCCCGTTCAGTCTTCGGGGATTTCTGGTTTTGACTTCAAAAGTTTTGAAATTTTCCTCGACTAATGGAAGGAAGAAATCCCGGTATTGCCAAAGTAAAATCAAGTCAAGTAAGAGTAAAAAGCCTAAGACGAAGGGAGTTCCCTGCCATTTAAGTGAAATAGTCACCATCAAAATATTGACGATCATAGGGATCATCATGATACTTCCGAGGAGTTTGTAGCGTGCAGTCAGGAGTAAAAAGCCGATGAAAATCTGACTGTAAGCGATGAAAGTTGCATATAAGGCAAGGTCATATTTCGCCATTTCCTCCACGAGCCAGGTTGGTCCGATCCAACCGATAAATTGGTGTTCCCTAAAAAGTTTTGCCATCCCGGCGCCCCAAAAGGTAAAGCCAAGGAAAACAGCGATTCCCTGGATGATGATAAATTTCCAATTGTTCATAGAATTGTTTGAGATACTAGAAATTAAGTACCAAGTACAAAGTACAAAGTATTCTTGCCGTGAGAAAGAGTCCGGATTTCAATGGGGATGCTGTGAAAATTTCAATTGTATTTTGGCTTAGTAAATTCTTATTTTGAGCTCAAGAAAACCCCTATTTGAAATGGAAGCAAGTGAATTAGGAATCGGAAGCCGGATAGGTCATCCCAAGTTTGGATCGGGAATAATAGTGGCGATAGACGGGATCTATTACAAAATCTATTTTTCGTCAAATGAAGAAGTAAAGACGATCGCCAGAGATTATGAAGGTTTCACTGTGGAGGAGGCGAAAGTGCCGGATTTCCCCATGCTAACGATGAAAGATGTGGAGAAAGCCATCCGGGAAGCATTACTCCAAACTGCTGAGCGAGCACCTTTAATTCCTTTGGGAGGGAAATGGATGGGAGGAACAGTCACCTTTAATCCAAGCGATTCGAGTTTGCAGGGGAAAGAGGTTCCCATGAGTACGTTCTTCCATAAAATCGTGATGGTGCGCGAAAAGCTTCGGGTTTTGGAACAAAACATCAACAATCATCCTAAGCTTGACGATGAAGATCGCGTCAATCTGCAGCAGTACATCACCCGCGCCTATGGCTCATTGACGACGTTCAATATCCTGTTTGCTTACAAGGAAGATCAGTTTAAAGGGAGTGGGAAGGAGTGATTGATTTTGGTTTTAACAAGCCATTCCTTGCTTGTTAAAACCAAACAGTCAGGTTTGATATCAGCCAGGTACTTTGCTGGGCAGGTTGATCATTTTGGTCCAAATAGACTTCCTGGTCTGAGAAGAAATGCCTTCCCTCCATCCGAAACATCAGATTGTCGGCTATTTGATAATTGAAACACAGCCCCGTACTGTAACTACTGAAGCCAGTAACTTGCGTTATAGGAACTATCTGCGCACTCTGCGGATCGGAGAAATATTCAATTCTAGCCGAAAGGGAGGCCTTTGGGCTGAAGCGGTACCGGCTGATGAAATTGAACTGCCACCAGGTAAAGGCGATTTCATTCCCCCGGTCATTGATTCTTTTTTGCTGTCCGATGTAGGCGCTGGAAGTGATGGATACTTTACCGACTGGATTGTAGATCCAAAACAAATCTGTGAAATACCGCATCCGGTTTTGGGGTGCGACGTTACTCCGTTCATCGCCTAGGTAGGTGTTCCAATTGATTAGATTTTTGTCATTCGGGCGATATTCAAGCTGAGTGCCCAGTGCTTTCCCTCGGTTTTGATCCTGGATTTGCTGCCAGCCGTTGAGAAGATAAAGGTAGGTATTCACTTTTGGACTCAGGGGAATTGAGGCCTTTACGCCAGTAAGGTAGTAAGGCACGTACTCAGGAGCATAGCTTCGGGTGTACATCAAGTGGTCTCTGCTGATTGCACTCTCGTTGGTATAGGGAGAGCCCAAGACCCCGGCTTCTATCCAAATATTTTTTTTGGATGAAAGCCTGAAGCCTACCGAAGCCTCGAGTATATTTTTTAGCAATCCGGGTTCAGCAGCATAATTAGAATTCATGTACGTCCCTACTGCCGGGATGAATTTGGCACGAACCTGATCAGACTGGTATCTCAATTCCAGATAGGCTAAATTGATATTCAATTCATTGTCTCTGTTCATCGTGACGAAGTAGGGAATGTTCCCGTCCTTAGGTTTGCTGAGGTGATATCCATAATAAGTATCGATGTATCCACCAATTGAGACATTGTTGATTCTTTCACCTCCTGTGGAATCCATCAAGCCAGTATTGGTTACCTGTGCATTTGCTTTTTGGACAAAAAATAGGAACAGAACGACTAAGTAAATTTGATTTGCTTTCATGTTAAAATTATGGTTTGGTAAACCAGTCTTCGCAATTCAGTTTCTCTTGATTCAAAGTGAAGTAACAGCATTTTTACTCTTTTGGAGCCAAAGCACCAATCACAAGTAAATCTGGAGATTTTCTAATAAGAGACCAACCAAGACGACTATTTATTAGTTGGCTTGACCCAAAGGGAGATTCTCAACTACCACACAACTTAGGGTCACAACCTGTAATTCTTTGGACAGGTGAAGTGTTCCGAAATCACACCTGAAATAAGAATTGAAATAGGTTTAAGAATATAGTTTTCCGATTAGAATTTATTGATATTTAAACTTGAAATTAAATTGAGCGGAATCTGAAACCCTGGCCTTTAAAGGTTTTTATGGAAAAATATCTTTTTGCATTTACCTGTCTTTTCGCATTTTCAGCCTGTCAAAAGGCGAGGGTTTCTGGCTTGAAAGATCTTTTTGAAGATGATTTTTACCTCGGAGCGGCAGTGAATCTGGGTCAGGTAACCGGAAAAGAAGCCGGAGCAGATTCACTTTTAAATCTTCATTTCAGCAGCATCACTTCTGAGAATGGCTTGAAATGGGGACCGGTTCATCCGAAGGACGGAGAATACAATTTCGAGTTTGGAGACGCTTATGTGACTCTTGGAGAGAAATTAGGAGCTTTTGTCGTGGGGCATACCCTTGTCTGGCATCAGCAAACTCCCACTTGGGTTTTTCAGAATGGGGAAGGTCAGTTTCTGGATAAATCCGGATTGATCCGACGAATGGAAGATCACATTGAAACCGTGGTAGGCAGGTACAAAGGCAAAATCGATGGTTGGGATGTGGTGAATGAAGCCTTTGAAGATGATGGATCCTGGCGGAAAACCCATTGGTATAACATCTCCGGTAACGAATTTATCAAAGCGGCTTTCCGCAAGGCAAACCAAGCTGATCCGGATGCGGAGCTCTATTACAACGATTATAATGTTTGGAAACCTGAGAAGCGGAAGGCGATTTTGAGCTTGGCGAAGGAACTTCGGTCTGAAGGAATCCGAATAGACGGAATCGGCATGCAGGGTCATTATAGATTGAATTCACCTTCTTTGGAGCAGATAGAGGAAGCCATTATTGAAATTCATGAAGCGGGTTTTCAGGTGATGGTGACCGAACTCGATGTGGATGTTTTGCCACGACCAAGTGATTCAGAAGGTGCGGACCTCAATCTCAATTATGCCGAATCTCCGGAGTGGAATCCTTACTCAGACAGCCTGCCTGCGGAAATCCAAACTCAACTTATTGAGCGCTACAATGGAATTTTCAGGTTATTTCAAAAGCATTCAGACAAGATCAGCCGGGTAACCTTTTGGGGATTGCACGATGGCAAAAGCTGGCTCAACAACTGGCCTGTCAGAGGTCGGACTAATTATCCTCTGATTTTTGACCGGGAAATGAAACTCAAATCCGGATTTCTTGAAAACTCAGAAAAGCCATGATTCGAAAGCAGAATTTTTGGGTTAGTGCGATACCATTTTTAACCCGACAATCGAGGCAATCAGGGTAGTGATGAAAAATACTCTCCAAAAATCTGCAGGTTCTTTAAAGATAAAAATCCCGACTAAAACGGTTCCCACTGCACCAATTCCCGTCCAGACCGC
>JBILPR010000268.1:0-6117 GCA_044373795.1 Algoriphagus sp.
ACCACCGATTGTATCCCTTTCCCCATCGGAATTAACCTTCCAAAACCTAAACCGGTATTCCATTCCATTCCCTCAAAATCCCTGTCATCAAACCCAACCGGATAATCGATCATCGTCATCACCCGTGCCAACTTACTCTGAACAAACCAATTGCCTTTGGCAAAACGTAGGCTTAATTTTGCTCCCTGACCTGTTCTTGATAGTTCCTTGCTCTCTGAAAAGTCTCTTTTATAGACCATTCCCCCAAAAGCCTGCAGCTGATGTGTAAATCGGTAAGTCAATCCAACATCTTCGTATATTCCTTCCCCAAAAGAGGTCAGGGGATCATACCAGGCGTACAAACCCAGTCTTTCCAGAATAGAAGCATCCTTTAACTCATTTTCTTCCCAGAACACGAATTTCCGTTTGGCCACTGCCTCTTGAATGATCTTGATATTTCCTAAAGAATCGAATTTGACTTTGGAATATTTCCCCTTCAGTTCTTCCACATAGGAATCAGATAAATGCAAGGCTTTTTCTTTTGCAATGGATTTGGCCTGATCAAATGAAACGTCAGAAGGTGCACCTTCCTGTATCAATTGCTCCAAAGCCCCCTTACCATAAAAATCAGGAACTTTAGCCTGAGTAGGATCCAAAGTCACTTCCAGTGTTCCGGATAAAAATTGTTCCACCTTGGGCATGATCCATTCATTGGTCAGGGCTTTGAGGTTTTCTTCATTTTGGTCTATCAATGCTTCGAATCCTTCAAAATTTTGGATTTCTGAAAGTCGTTCCTTTGAAGCGTTCACCCCTTCCAGCGTCCTAGATGCGGCATTTCGGATCTCATCTCCAGGAATCTCCTGGCTTTCAATCAGGCTTTCCAAGACATGGGATTCCTTTTCAAGAACTTCTCTTCCCCTTTCCTTGGCGATGATCAATAGGCTGTCTCTTTGGGTACTGTCCTTAGCATATTCTTTTATTTCCTTCAACTCAGATTTCAACGAGTCATAGGATTGCTTCAGGGACTGGATCTGTTTTAGTTCTTTCAGGTAAGGGATTTCTGGTTTGGCAGATAAGGCTCCCAATCCTTCTCCCATTGAAAATTTTCCATTCAATCCCTGCAATTCCGGATTCTTAAGAGGAAGGGACTTCGGAGGACTTTGTCCATAAAGCGAATGAGCTGACAAAATCAACAGGATGAGTGGTAAGAATATAGAACTTAACTTCATCTATTATTTATGTAATAAGCCTTTTATAAATAGTAAAATCTTATCATTACAAAACTCCTTTTGAGGGATTAACTCACCAATAAAATATAAATTTTATTTATAAAAACTAAGTTGCAACTACATTTAGTAAAAACATTTTACCATTCTTCCCATTGGAGTAGTACTTGCCCAATAACGGAAGGAACTGACAATTTAAGGATGTGGATAAGGTAAAGTGAAACTGACATTGTTTTTACAAATTGAATTGGCAGAAATATATTGTTAAAAAACTTAGTAAAATAATTAATCTAATTTTGACAAAGAATATAGTTTAACCATCCTTGGTTTACCTTAAGATATAGCTTTATGAAATGGCATAGTTAACTTATCGTATAAAATTAGATATACGTTTAATTATTGTTTTAAACTCTTCTTTCTCTGCGATATTTAAATCTTCGTAAACTACTCCGTATCGAAGAGACATTTTTTGTGTGAAGAAGTTTTCCAAGTCCGACTCATTTTTTTGTTCAAGTATTGAGGGAATAAGACCTATATACTCATCTGAAAGAGCAGGCCCAATAACTCCAAGAGGATTCCACTCTTTCAAAATCTTATTGATTTCCTTGTATTTATCCATTTTGTTTAATTGATTTTATGTATTATCAATTTGTTTCTATCCTATTGCCAAGGAATAAAATTACCTCTACCCAAACCTTTTCTTGTTCCGGGGGCATTACTGAATACCGTAACAACTTTTCCCAAATTTCTCCCCGTCTGTTGCACCACTATTGAATTGCTTTGCAGAGTATATCGGATTTGCGTGCCATTTCTAATTAGTTCGGGAACACCTTCTCTTGCGATTTTTAGAATATCTGCTGTCTTAAATCCCCTTGTTATAGCAGATTCCGCTGCAGCATGTTGTGTAACCCCTTTTAATAATTTATCTCCCCCTTTAGAGGCAACTTTACCAAACGGAATTAAACCTATTGTAGCATCAATAGTTCCAGCAACAGCGATTTCTGTTGCAGACCCATTGCCAACCGAATTATCAATTATGGCATTCAAGGTTCCTCCACCAGGCAGAACACCGATTCCGGTCCTTTGCAGATCCCTAAGTTCCCCTACTGTATTAGAAACACTCTCAACCCTGTCCCTATTATCCTGTTGTTGAATGGCTTCTCCTTCATTTGAAGGTGAAGAAAACAGAGATGAAAATAATTTATAAAGGCTATTAATTATCTTATCACAAGCCTCACAGTTAGAGGATTTTTGATCGGAATTTCTACCGCTCGAACTTCCAATAAAATTACCATTGCCATCATCCCCAACATATCCGTTAAAGGTAACTCCACCATTCGGTTCGATTGGCGCCATTCCATCAGGGTCAATAAACCTGATCGGATTATCAAAAGCAAAATTATATGGAGAATGCCTTCTCATTTGATCTGATAAAGGATCTATGACTCCCCATCTCCCAATCGCCGGATCATACATCCTCGCCCCATAATCGTAATATTGAAGACCGTTCTCCTCGATTAGTTCTTTTCCATTATAGAGATACTTATTCTTCTTCACTCCGGCATACTCGTACCCGATACCGGTCAGTTCCAAGCCCCAAGGGTCAAAGTGCGTCTCCTGAACTAAGAGCGATCCCTGACTCAGAACCCGGGAATTGTCAAACCATACGTCCTGACCTGTTTCGTTGACCACGAATGTCTCAATATATTCACCGCTGTTCGACATTTGCAATGTCGAACGGCCTATCATAGGATTTCCAATCCGGCTCGCTATTCCATTTCGCTGGCATTCATACATTATTTCAAATCAACTTCCTGCGCCATCGCTGTTTTTAGAATCCGATGATCTTGACCACCTATCAGGTCATCCCCTAATATCCCTACCAATTTTCAATTGGTTAATTTTTGTAATATATATTCCCATAGACTAAATCAAAATTCAAATTCATATTGATAGAATGGTGTAGATGCAACCTTAATTTAGGACTAAAAATGCTCCTTATACACACTGAGTGGGTAACTCTTATGGATATATTTTCTCTCCCACTGGAATATTTAAATAACCATTACAAGGAATCACCTCAATTACCTCCTCGTTTTGATACAGCTCCAGATAATCAACTATGACAATTATTTTTGCCTGTCCTGAGGCTTCCTGAATATAGTATAACTCTAAATTATTTTCGAGTGTGTTATAAATAGCCTCTTTCAAAAAGGGACTTAACTCATTTGCAGATATGGCTTTTAGTATCTTTTCATGATTTTCCTTAGAGTAAACTAGCCCTCCAAGATAAAAAGCACTTATGATTTTATCCGCAAATTTTTCCCTTGAATTGACCTTTTTCAGTTTCGTGAAAAATGGATTTTCCTTTTCTCCGTCAAATATTGTCTTCCAATTCATTATAATTCAGTTATTTTACCATATACTTTATCAGCGGGAATGCAACTAACCTCCAAGTCCAATTTACTCCTAGACAGACTCTTCCCCGTTATTAAAACTAAAGAAATTAGACTTAATTTTTTCTATAAAATCATATTTATTTGGATAATTCGATAAAATTAAATCCTGGATATCATTAAGGGAAAAAATTCTATTTTCCCCAAATTCACTAATAAACCTTAATTTCTGATTTAAATCATCAAATCCTAATATCATTAAGTCAAAATCCCTATCACCATAAATAACTATCTCAAGATCCTTACTAAAAACAACAAACTTATCTACAATGTCCATAATTGCGTCAGCGGAAGTTTCATTTGGTTTTTCATGTATCAACTTCAAATAATCTATTGAGGAGTCTCTAAAATTGAATTTAAATACATTAAACTTACTAAAATGAGGAAAATAATACTTCTCAGGATCTGGGACAATTGAATAAAAGATAAACTCTGTTTTCTTTAAACTGATAATAGAATTAAAGAAATTTTTTGTCGAAACCTCCAAAAATTCTATAAACACAAAATGATTTGCTTTTACGAAAATTTGATTTGGAATTTCATTATTTAAATCAATTACCAAAGGAAGAATTGATTTTATAGAACTAAATTCCTTTATATTATTAATTGTTTCCATTTGATCCTAATCGTATCTTAGTTGTTCGCTCTCCACCAACATATACATCAGCAGATGGTCCTTGTGTTGATTTTGCATTATCTCTTAAAGAATATTTTTTCTCTCCTTTTTCAAAGTTAGTCACTTTTCCATCTTGGCTTTGAGATTTTGAGTAACCGGAATCTTCCAGATTTTTTCCAAACTGCTCTTTTTTCACATCTGTACTTCTATTGTGTTCACTGTTTTTGTTAGTTGAATTTTCATATTTAGAAGAATTCCCTTCAGCATTCACCCTTCCTTTCTGGTTGATAAGACTAGTGGCACCTGACGCTCCTAAAATAGCCCCCTCAGCCGCGACAGCCAATCCTCCCACAACCGCAGTTCCTGATGCCGGGCTGGCTGTCCCACCTGAAACAGCTGTAACTACAGCTCCCCCTGCAGCTGTTGCACTGCCTCCATCAATCATGGCGGCACCCATGGAAATGCTGAAAATATCCCCGGCATTTTGCCCGCTGTTGTAATCCGATGCTCCTCCCTCACTTACAAAACGTGCTCCTATTTCTCTTGCAGGTGTTAATCCACCAAACGTATTGTCAACTACAGCAACAAGGAAGCCCAACACCCTGTCCCCTGGCCCTTCACCATTAGTATCCTCAAATCTGATCGGATTATTTGCCCCATAAAGGTAAGGAGACCAAGAATTGTAAACTTCAGTTTTAGGATCTAAGGTGAAAAACCTCGCTACAACAGGATCATACATCCTCGCCCCATAATCGTAATACTGAAGACCGTTGTCCTCGATCAGCTCTTTGCCATTGTAGAGGTATTTATTCTTCTTCACTCCGGCATACTCATATCCGATCCCGGTAAGTTCTAATCCCCAGGGATCAAAATGCGTCTCCTGCACCAATAAGGATCCTGTACTGAGCAACCGGAAATTGTCAAACCATACGTCCTGACCTGTTTCGTTGACCACGAAGGTCTCAATATATCCATTTTTCTTGATGGCCAGTTTCTCTTCAAGCTCCTCGTGCTGATTGGCAGCGTTTCGGGTCAGAACTTTCTTTCCCACCTCATATCGGTTGGTGTCCTCATCATACAATGCATAGATCAGGTAAGCTTCAGGCACCTCTTTCTTCTATAGATCCTTGGCCAAAATATCCACCAGATTCAGAACTGCGATTGGATTGGCACCACCCGCCCTGCTTGTATTTAGAGCCAATTCATTCAGTTGATCCAGTAGTGCGGTTTTACCCCCAGAAGCTGCAAAACTGGCTGGATTTACCTTGGTTTTTTTCCTGTCCAGGTATTTGCCGTGTACCGATAAGACCACACTGTCACCTTCAAAAATCTCCTGGGAAGTGCCCGGTCCTACCATTTCGCCTCTATTCGCGTTCAGCCATGCTACATCCTTTCCTCCCCTTGTCACATTGTGTTTGGGTTCGTTCCTTCGGGTCGGTTTGATTTGGGTAAACTGACTTTCTTCCTCCTCCGCGTTAGCTTGCTCCATGGTCGCTATCCTTGCATTTGGTATAGGGTTTCGCAGCACCTGTCTTACGTTGCCCAAATGGTCTTTCATGAAGTATTCGTAAAACAGTCCGCTTGGCTCAGACGCTACCCTGCCTTCCTCATGGATGAGGTAGTCTAAAGTACCATCCTGATAGACAAACTCTCCCATATAATCCTGGGTCTTGGTCAAAGCTCCAGAGGTATTATATAACTTCTGGGTCAGCTTGGCTCCTTCCGCATCGTAGGAGAACCTAATTTTTGACCCGGTATTAAATGAAATTTCACTGGGAAGATTTAGGTGGTTGTAAGTGATGTTGCTGATCTGCTTGTCTAAATTGGTTTGCAAATTCCC
>JBILPR010000269.1:0-6096 GCA_044373795.1 Algoriphagus sp.
AAAGCTCTTTTTTAGCACTACTGGCAAAATAGCGGATAATCATGATTATCTGCGACCATCCGCACAATCTGCGTCATCAGCGTTCTATTCGATAGAACACGGATGACGCGGATTTAGCTGATTTACGCGGATTTTAAAATAGATGAAGGGGCTCGTTTTCAACCCTTTTTCAAACAATAAATTCATCCTCTTTAATAGTTGGTCTAAACAATGAAACTGTGTGACTAATGCCGTTTGCTCCATCCCCATTAAAGGCATTTAATCATTTCTATGAAATTATCCAACTTCCTGCCTTGATTCACGATATTGACCTAGTGGAAATGTTAAACATGCATCTCTTCGCTTCTAATCAAGATCTATCGGCTTTCCTGAAACGTTAAAATAAGAGTCATATCCCCTTTATGAAGATTGTCCCGTAACCAGAAGTATAAGTGACTGTTCTGATTTTTCATTCGCTGTTTAGAAAACGGACTTAAGACAAAATACTCCCCTTATCGACACTTCATCGGAGATTCAGTTGCGAAAATTTCAATTATACAGTCCTGATTAGTCTAGCGATTCTTTCCTTCTTTCCTGTCGACACCATATCGTTAACAAATAGAACCGGTTTGAAATCTTTACTTAATGAGCGACTGCGGTAGGCCCTCTACCATCCTTTATAACATGTATTCACATCAAGGACTTCACCACGCACCTCTAATAATTTGGTGATTTGTTATCACCTCACCTCCAAATAAATCCCTGGATTCGGAGTCGCTGGAGGAGCCTGTTGAAATGAAAAAGGAACTTGTATCGCAGGTGTGATTTGAGTCTGCTGAGAAACGGTCTCTTTCCCACCTTTGGAGACTCAAAGGAAACATTTCCGATTTTTTCATGATAGGGAGCGGCGACTCTTTTTGATTTCTCGATCACCACCACACCGTCATAGAAGTGGATGGAATTTGCTGAATTGGTGAAGTCATTGACTTTTAAACTGTGCTGCTGTGAGTGATAAGCATGTAATTGATCAATCAGATTTTTACTGTATTCAAGGAAAGTTCCACTGCGCTTGTGTCCTCCGCCATACGTGACCCAATAGGAAGTCATCACGTCCTCGCATAGATAAATTCCATCCGCTTTTATATGACCATACAGCTCCTCAAAACTGACAATCTGCTGATTCATCGTGTGTCCACCGTCATCAATCACGATGTCAATGGGAGGGATTTGGGCTTTGATTTCCTGTAGAAAAGAGGGGTTTGCCTGAGACCCGATGAAAATCCTAATGTTATCCTCTTCCAGTTCTTTGCATCTCGGATCCACGTCGATGCCATAAATCTTTGCCTTATCCCCAAAATAACTTTTCCACATTTGAAGGCTTCCTCCTTGGGATACTCCAATTTCAAGAATTACAATTTCACGGTTTCGGTATCTGCTGAAGTGCTTGTCATAGACCTCAAAATAATGAGCCCATTTATGGATAAGCCTTTTGTCGTTATTTCTAAAGTAGGATTCTAAATCATTCATTTTCTTAGGCGTGTGCCTGTTTCCAAAGTTAAAATCAGGGCCTTACCCAAGGATTTTAGCTTTGCGGTAAAGTTTCATCAGAAGCTTTTGGATGGCATTATCTTTGGATTTTTGGTAGGTTTTCAATTCACCCAAGAAATCTTGTTGGATTGCAGGCGTGCATGAATATGTTTTACGGTCAATCACCCGTGCTTCTCCCGAGTAATTCTTTTGGGCCACCAGAATCGAATCTGCCTCGACTTCGCTGCACCAACTATTTTCCTGGCCTTTTGGGGAGGCATTGGTAGAGGCATGCAGGACGTCCAACTGAACATACCGCGCCATAGCTATCATCCCATCCGAGAAGAATCGGTAGCAATCGACTGGAAATCTATGCTCAATAAATCCGTTTGGTGCGATGAGGCAGACCTTGCCTCCCGGCTTGAGGACCCGAGCGATTTCTTCCATGGTCAGCCAGAAAAATTCATTGTGCTCAAAGGCTTGTCCCGAAATGATCAAATCAAAAGAATCGGTGGCAAATTCAGGCCAGTGATAGGGGGTGTTCACCACCTGACCCACATTTGGACCTGATTCCATGTCGATCCCGATGTAATCAAACTCAGCGGAGGGAAAAAGCCGTTTGTAACTTCCATTGAAATCATAACTACCAACGTCCAGGATCTTAAGCTTGACTTTTGTTTTTTCAACAAACTTCCCGATAAACCATTCCATTCGGAGCATGGAGCTTTGATGCATATTACCTATTGATTAGTTGAGTGAACTCTTCCATGGTGATGAGGTTTAAAAACTCCCTTCGATGAGCATCAAATACCTTGTATTCATAAAATTCATTAGCCAGGGAGGTGGCTTCTCCAAGTTGGAATTTTTTGGAAATTATGCCCACGCCCCAATCGGTATTAACACAACAAGAGTAGACGTCTTTGTTTTTCCTCCACTTCAGAAAGGCTTTCCAGGTAGTCCCGTTCCAATGTTTTCCAGCGGGGGATCTACCAAAATGGAATTCTTCTCTTGCGTGCCATTCTGTCGGCGGGTTGCAGTCATGAACTATGATAAATCCACCCTCCGTCAATATCTCGAGCGAATTGGCGATGTCTCGGTCTGCCTGCTCAGCAGTATGAAGTCCATCAATAAAAATTACGTCAAATTGATCGGGCACTCCCTTCCATTCTCCGCTTTTTAATTTCTGGAAAAACACATCACTCGTACAGGGAAAGTCTGCTTTGTTATCCTGTACTTCGAATCCCGGGTCTACACTAAACTTCTGATCAGAAGTGATTTTAAAAAAATTATCTTCAGGATCACGGACTCCAATTTCCAAATAGGTGGTTTGGCGATTGAAACTGCGCACTAATTTATTGATGACCTCTGTGCGGCTTCCAGTTTTCTTGAGTTCTTCCACAGTAGTTATTTCTGCTTTTTTAAAAAAAAGATCCCTTGAAATCCCTCTGCCCCGCTTAAAATATGTTATATATTTTTTCATTTTTTTTGATCATTTTTTTTGGAACCATAGAAGCAAGAGCAATGCTAAACCGTGAGATTAATCCTTGGGAAATTACTTTGGTAACTAACTGTCCGAGTTTTTTTGGAGAGTTTGCTTTCCATTCATCCCTTTTTTTCTTAATCCCAGCCATCAATCGGTAGGCAAGAAACTCATTTGAAAATCGGTACCCCAGTAGGAAATCATACGTGAAAGTCAACGTAGACAATTTCTCGCGCTGGTCCTCTATGGAGTATTTGGACCAAAGACCTTTTGAATTTACCCGATAGACCGACATAACTTCATTCAATTGGGCAACAGGATACTTCTCGGCTAAATATATCCCTAAAAACCAGTCCGTAATGTTGTATTCGAACCATTCCCCAGACACACTTTCCAAGGCTGTTTTTCTAAATACGCAGGTGGACAAATTACCGATCACATTGTATTGAATCAGCTTTTTGGATGACTAGAAATTAACTTCTGATTTAGAATTTAATTTGGGAATGCTTAAGCTTCCGGTTTTCTGATGATAAATTGCATAAGGATTAAAGCTCATGGGACATAGCGGATTTCCCTCTAAAAAGTCAACATGTTTTAGGAGCCGTTGAGGATCAGTCCAATAATCGTCACCTTCCAAAAAAGACACAAATTCACCTCTGCAGGCAGCGATTCCGCGTAAGTAATTTCTCCCCAAACCAAGATTTTTCTCGGTGATCAGAAAATTAACTTCAAACGGCACCTCTTTTAGCCTTTCCTTTAATCGTTCTGCAGTACCGTCTGTTGAGCAGTCATCTGCAAGGATGAGCTCAATCCGGGAGGCAAATTCCTGAAGTAGAATTCCGTCCAAGCATTGATCTATATATTCAATCTGGTTGTAAGAAACCAATAATATACTCAGCCTCATGGTTTAATTAGCATTCCTGTTTTTAAAAATTCTTAAGAAAACGTCTTGAAAATCTCCTTGATTCCGGAATCCACTTCGAAGACTGACTCCAAAATTATTTTCTTCAAAATCATGTATAAATCTCCCCAACCCAGAAAGCTGTCCGGGAATATTATGGTGGTATTCAATTAGATAAGTGTTAACTGAATTCAATTTATCATTCTTTTTTAAATCGTTAAGTACGCTGATTTCGGCTCCCTCAATATCCATTTTAACTAAATCAACCTCCTCTTTTATATAAGTAGATAATCGAACTGCTTTTACCTTCAGCTTTTTATTACCCCCCCTCTCCTCCAGAACTGAGCCTTCCATAGTGCCTAAATTTTCATTGATATAAAATTCAATTTCCCCTTCTGAATCGGATAAGCAATAATTGTATAATTCTACTCCCCGGATTTGATTTTGCTCCATGTTCAATCTTAAAATAGAGAAGACATTGGGATTGGGTTCGAATGCGATGATTTTACTGGTAGGATATTTTTTTTTGAAATAAAGGATGCTCAATCCGATGTTGGCACCGCAATCAATAATTACCGGGGATTTTTTGGTGGTTGAAATTTGATATTCACCCAGTAAAAAAATTTCTTTTAACTGATGGAGTAAATTAAAAAACCCAAAAGAGCTAATTCTTAAACCAATCACCTTAACTGTGATTACTCTATTTTTTAATTTCAGCTTTACTCCAAAATAGCACCAAATCAGGGCTCTCAGTAAGCTAAGCTTTTCCGTAGTCGTAAATTGCGAACCAAAGGTCAAAGTGAAAATCTCCAGAAATTGAGTTATCGCATTTTTAATTTTCCTCATAAATATTCTAATGGCTCCCTTCCTGCGGAAATCAATGGGATAGGATGATCATTTTTATTTGTCTATAAATCAACATTTTGGGGCAACTTTCTTAAAGTGAGGCTTAATAAAGATAATTTAAGCCTTTTTTGGCTACCCGGGATCGAATTCGGCTCAATATATCTCAAAATAGATTTAAGACAATAGGGAAGCACTTTTTGGTAAATAGAGTGAAGTTTCAAAGCAATTGCTACTTATAAAAAGGATCTAAAATCCATTCTAAGTGATCATATTTTGCTTTCATCTTACCCCAAAACCCCTCACTCCAATCCATGATGACCACCGGGCTCCATCCCTCAGGGAAACCTTTCAGGATAGCGTATGCCATCCCCCCCTATTTCCTTTGATTGGTGAATTGATATCGAAGAGATTAATGGTTTTATATTCCAGATCATACAAGATCTCAATTCCAGTTGCCGTTGGATGATTCATTTGAATGATGGGTATCTTGGGACGGTTCGGATAGTTTTCACTCGAAGCGGCAGTTCCGCAAGCATCAATTCGAATAAATTTGATAAAATCAAATCCTGCCGGGTTGATTGCAAACCGGATGATTTCAATGGGTAATTCTTTGATTTTGTTGATCACCCAAAATTGTTTTCACAATTGTGTGAAGGGAAGAAACATAGCCTCAAAGTCTATCCTTCAACATTCTTCGTAGCACTGATCCCATTTGATAATCCTCCCATATCAATTCCAATTTCAACCTTTTCCTATTCCTAAACTCCTACCCAAACCGGTCAATTTCGAAATTTGAGGCATGTGATTTTGGACGAAATATGCCGGTAACTCAACAAAAGGAATTTTACCGTTTAAGGAGTTTTACCGTTTCAAGCTTCTGATATTGGCTAAAAGCTTTGAAACTTTTCGAAACCGCAAACCGCACAAGAATCACAACCATATAGCGGATTCTGATTACAATAGGTCCTACCCATTTCAGTCAATCCCTAAACTTCTCGCTACATACCGAATAAAAAAACTTCAGAAATAATCATAGCCCAGTTTTTCCCCTTCCAGGTCATCCATTCTAATCCGGCGTGAACAAAAATCGAATGGACTGTTGAACCGGGTTCGCCTGTTCAATTTCAGGCCGAACGGCCTGGTAGAACTAGTTGGTATGAAGTGAGACCAGTAAAATACTTATTGATACTAAGATTGTTCTTCTCTTTCCGAGCTTAATCAGGTCATCCATTTTTAAAAGTAGAGGTTAAAGTAATTTACTGATGCTGATTTTTAAAGTTGAGGTTTCAAAATTTAAGATTCAGAATTGGTCTACCACCCATTCTTGTTCAATCGTCTTCTAACCCAAAAACTATGGGAAATT
>JBILPR010000270.1:0-6084 GCA_044373795.1 Algoriphagus sp.
ATGGACTTCATTAAGTGTCTTGAGTGTAAAGGATCGCGAAAATATAATGGAGGAGCTTTTTAAGCCCAATGAAGGCGCAAATTTTACCATTTGCAGGATGCCCATCGGAGCCAATGATTTTTCCAGAAATTGGTATTCCTACAATGAAACGGAAAATGATTTTGAGATGAAAAATTTTAGCATCCAAAACGATTACGAAACATTGATTCCGTTTATAAAAAATGCCCAGAAATATAATCCTAATCTAAAGCTTTGGGCGTCCCCTTGGTCACCGCCCACTTGGATGAAATACAACAAACATTATGCTTCACGGCCGGTACCCGACGTGTCTAACTGGCCTGCTGACCGATTAAAAAGGATGAGGGATAGCTGGGGAATGGATTTCAGAGGCGTTAGCAACGGAATGAAACCAGAACAAACCATCAAAGAAGGTCAAGATGGATTTATTCAAGAAGAAAAATACTATAAAGCTTACAGCCTTTACTTTTCCAAGTTTATTGATTCATATAATGCTGAAGGTATAAATATCAGTATGGTAATGCCGCAGAATGAATTTAATTCTGACCAGGTATTTCCAAGTTGTACTTGGAAAGCCTCGAGTTTAGTTAATTTCATTTCCTATCTGGGTCCTCAGATGAAGGAAAAAAATGTTGACTTATTCATTGGAACCATGGAACGAGGCAAAGATTTAATCATAGATACTTTGTTATCGGATCCAAAAAGTAATCCCTACATCAAGGGTGCCGGATTTCAATGGGCTGGTAAAGATGCAATTGAAGCGATTCATCAAAAATATCCTGATTTGCCTTTGTATCAAACCGAACAGGAATGCGGCAATGGCTACAATGATTGGGCATACAGTGTGTATGCTTGGGGCCTCATGAAACACTATTTAATGAATGGGGTAAATTCATATCAATACTGGAATATATCGCTGAATGAAGGGGGAGTAAGCACCTGGGGTTGGCACCAGAATTCATTAATTGTGGTAGATCCATTGACAAAAACGTATCGATATAGCAACGAGTTCTATTTGATGAAGCACCTAAGCCATTTTGTCAAACCTAATGCAAAAAGAGTGGAAAGCGTGGGAGCATTTAGTGACCTGTTGGCTTTCGAAAATCCTGATAAATCCGTTGCTATTATAATTCATAATCAAAGCAATGAATTGAAAGTAATCAGTGTCAAAGTTGGTGACAAAACCATCAAACCAGAGCTTAAACCCAATACTTTCAATACTTTTTTGATTAATTAATTATGTTTCATTACCAGACATATCCATTTTCAATCCCACCGGAACTTAGTGATTCCGAATCGAAAACTCATGATGTTGTAGTTGTAGGTGCGGGGCCTGTCGGACTTACTCTGGCTTTGGCACTTGCCAAACAAGGGGTGGCTGTGGTGCTATTGGATGAAAGCAATCAGGTAAGTGAGGGCAGCAGAGCAATTTGTTTTGCCAAGCGGTCACTGGAAATTTTTTATAAACTTGGTGTAGCCAAACCTATGCTTGACAAAGGTGTAAAATGGGACGTTGGCAGGATTTTCTTTAAGGAAAATGAGATAGACCGGTTTGACCTTTCACCCGAAAAAAATTCCAAGTATCCCGCATTCATTAATCTGCAGCAATACTATGTAGAGCACTTTTTGATTGATGCCGTATTGCAAGAAAAAAATATTGATGTTCGGTGGCTTAATAAGGTAAGTGGTATCAGTCAAACTGCCGAAGGAGTTACTGTAAACATAGAAACCCAAGCGGGTAATTATGACCTGAAAAGCAAGTTTTTAGTAGCTGCTGACGGCAGCCGTAGCAAAATAAGAAGCCTAATGGGATTGGAAATGTCAGGGGAGCGGTTTGAAGAGCGTTTTTTGATAGCGGACTTTAAAATGGAAGCCGATTTTCCTTCCGAACGTTGGTTTTGGTTTGACCCGCCTTTTGCACCCGGTCAGAGTATATTGCTGCACAAGCAACCCGATAATCTGTGGAGACTGGATTTCAAATTGGGTACCCATGCCGATACCGCTGTAGTCAATGATAAAGCGTTCTTAACAGAGAAGATAAAAAGTGTGGTTGGCAATCGTGATTTTGAATTGGATTGGTGCAGCATTTACAGTTTTAGCAGTAAAAAATTGGAGCGGTTTGTTCACGACAACGTGATTTTTGTGGGGGACTCGGCTCATGTGGTAAGTCCGTTTGGGGCAAGGGGTGCCAATAGCGGTATTGAGGATGCCGACAATCTGAGTTGGAAACTTGCCGCGATTTTACAGGGTCAAAACAAGCACCTGTTGGAAACCTACAATGCCGAAAGAACCGCCGCTGCCGACCAAAATATAGCCTGCACGGGTCAGTCTAATACATTTATTGCCCCACAGGGCGAAGCTGCTACGGCGATCAGAAACTCGATTTTAGAAAAAGCAAAAACAGGTTCGAAGTATAAAAAGCAAATTAACTGCGGCAGATTAAGTGTACCCTGCGTATATGGTCAATATCCTGAGAGTAAAGAAGGGATTTGGAAAAACCAAAACCTCGAACCTGGCAGAGCGGTGATAGATTGCCGGATTGGCAAAGAATATTTGATTCACAAGGTAGGTTATCATTTTACCTTGCTCATTGGTAAAAATCAGCTTACCCCCGAGGACAAAAAGCAATTGGCCCAAGTCAAAACTGATTTCTTGGAAATCGATTTGTTAAAAAATGAAGCCATTGCAAAATTGTATGAGTTGTCTGAAGGAGGGGCCTACCTGTTCACGCCTGACCAGTATGTTTTGGGCCGATGGCGAACCTTGAGCATGAATGCGATTGTCGATTTAATCGGGGCCTATTTATCAGGCCATGTATTTGTGGAAGGAAGTCTGATCAAAACAGAACAGGAAATCATTGATGAAGAAGTCGCCAAAATCCTGAGAAACGCTCATTTTTTAACCCCTATAAATCAATCTTAGCCTTATGCCCATTTACCATAAACTTGGGGAAATCCCCACCAAAAGGCACACTCAGTTTCAAAAACCGGATGGGGGCCTCTATTATGAGCAGCTTTTCGGGACCATAGGCTTTGATGGCATGTCAACGCTGATGTACCATATCCATCGCCCTACGATGGTCAAAGAAATCCTTTCGGAAAAAGAGGTTACCCCACGGATTGCCGTGCAGAAAAGCCTAAAAGCTAGGTTGCTGAAAGGTTTTGAGGTAGCTCCCCAAGATGATTTTTTGGAAAGCCGGAAGGCGTTATTGGTCAACAGTGATATCCATATCGGATTGGCGGCTCCCAAAAAGTCCCTTCGGGATTACTTCTACAAAAATGCCGATGCTGACGAAATGCTATTTATACATCAGGGCAGGGGTACATTACGGACGATGCTTGGCAATATCCCGTTTGAATATGGGGATTACCTGATCATTCCGCGAGGGATGATTTATCAGATCGAGTTTGATACCGAAATCAATCGCATTCTCTTTGCAGAAAGTTTTGAGCCTATCTATACCCCGAAAAGGTACCGGAATTGGTTTGGCCAATTATTGGAGCATTCCCCTTTTTGTGAGCGGGATTACAAACTGCCGCAAGACCTGGAAACCCATGATGAAAAAGGAGACTTTATCCTGAAAATCAAAAAGCAGGGGGTACTGTATGAAATGTTGTACCCGACTCATCCATTCGATGTGGTAGGCTGGGACGGGTATAATTTTCCCTATGCCTTTTCTATCCATAACTTCGAGCCGATTACCGGGCGTGTTCATCAGCCGCCTCCGGTACATCAGACCTTTGAAACCAAGTCTTTTGTCATCTGTTCCTTTGTGCCACGACTTTATGATTATCATCCATTAAGTATCCCCGCACCATACAATCACTCCAATATTGACAGCGACGAAATGCTTTATTACGTGGATGGTGACTTTATGAGTAGAAATAACATTGAGCAAGGCCACATTACCTTGCACCCGGGGGGAATTCCCCACGGACCGGCACCTGGGGCTTATGAGCGGAGTATTGGCCAAACAAAAACCGAAGAATTGGCGGTCATGATTGACACGTTTCGGCCCTTAAGTATTACCGAAGATGCCCTGAAACTAGATGATGGCAAGTATTACAAGAGTTGGTTGGAATAGGATGATTTATCTTAAACAAAAGATTAAATAGGTACGATGAAACATGCGATTTCCTTCGGAATTTACAGTACTTCAAATCAACCCAAAAGGATTGCTGTCCGGATAGGTTCGGAGATGATAGACCTGTTTGCCTTGGCAGAAAAAAATGTCTTTTCTGATCTTGGCATAGACAAGGCGGTATTTCAAAACGACTATCTGAATGATTTTATTAGTTTGGGTAAGGAGGTGACAAACGGAGTTTTACAAAAGTTAAAACAGATAAATCCCAAGGAATATGCTAGCTGTTTGGTTTCAAAAAATGATGCAGTCATGCATCTTGCCATCAGAATAGGCGATTATACCGATTTTTATTCTTCCGAGCAGCACGCGTACAATGTGGGAGTCATGTTTCGAGATCCTGCCAATGCCCTTTTGCCAAATTGGAAGCACTTGCCAGTGGCGTATCACGGGCGTTCAAGTTCCATTAGGGTTTCTGGGCAAAATTTTCATCGACCCAAAGGGCAAATCAATTCCAACGATACGACATTGCCGGTTTTTTCTGCCACAAAACGGCTGGATATCGAGTTGGAAATAGCAACCATTGTCGGCAAAACCAATGAAATCGGAATTGCCATTGATGTAAATGAAGCAGAAGATTATGTGTTTGGCTTCAGTTTATTTAATGATTGGTCAGCGCGGGATATTCAGCGTTGGGAGTACGTGCCCTTGGGCCCCTTTCTGTCAAAAAACTTCTTCTCCTCGGTGGGCGCTTGGGTGGTGCCTATCGAAGAATTAGAACCCTTCAGGGTAGATGCTGAAGTCCAAAACCCGGAAGTTCTGCCGTATTTGAAGGAGAAAAACCGCCGGAATTTCGACATTACCTTAGAAGTTTACCTCTTGCCGTATGGAGATAAAACAGGTCTCGAGGTATTGCTTTGCACGTCCACTTTCAAGAATATGTACTGGACGGTGGCGCAGCAGATCGCTCATCATACGGTAAATGGCTGTAATCTGAATGTGGGTGATCTCCTGGGTTCAGGCACCATATCAGGAAAGACACAGGATAGTTTCGGCTCCTTATTGGAACTTTCATGGGGAGGAAAAAACCCCATAGTCTTGCCGGATGGCAGCACCCGGACATTTTTGGAAGACGGTGACACCATTGTCATAAAAGGCCATGCCGTGAAGGGGGATTATAGTATTGATTTTGGAGAACTGAGAACCACTATTTTGCCCTGTAAGTAGTTGCTGGTTACGTTGACTTTGCACGATGAAGAAGTCATAAACATGGTCGATTTTGCTGAATGCTTCCTATTTTTTAGGCAATCCAGAAATTGACAACGTAAGAAAGATCTTGAACCTTACTTTCCGATACAAACTATTCCATCTATTTTTTAATCAGGCTGGTGTGGGGATTGGGTAATAAATAAGCAATAGAAAGGACGTAAGTAGAAAAGAAGGTCCAATAGGGACCTAAACTCTATTTCTGACTGTCCTCAAGATTTTTCCAAATTTGCTGACTCCTTCGAATCCTCTGTCAAATATTGAGCTTTCTATTGTAAAGAAAAACGTAAAAGAAATGGTTTCATTCCGAAATTTCTTTTTCGACTTCTGGGGTCATAGGCGGCTCTACTATTTCTGCAAATCATGAGCAAAAAGAGATTTGCTGAAACCGAGATGAAAAAAACTGACTAATTTTTTATGAACAGCTTGGATGCCAACTATCCGGTAAGGTATCTTGAAGAACATTTTTGGGAGAGGCTGATTAAGGGAGATTTTTGAAAGGAGGGGAGTTTCGAGAAGATTGAAGTCTTGAAATTTCTGGAGGAAAATCAAAACGACTTATCTAAAAACCCTTAACATTCCCTGCTAAAAACAAGAAATCAAAATTTTCAAAAAGTAGTCACCCAACATGGGTTTTAACTTTACAAACTGACAAAAAAGTAAACATAGAATGTTTGAACAAACCTTCAAAAATATAGACGATATCCTGCATAAAGATG
>JBILPR010000271.1:0-6082 GCA_044373795.1 Algoriphagus sp.
CATTTCGGATTCAATAATGATTTTGTCTATTCATTGCGAATAACACAATTCGCTTCCGCAATCGATCGCGAAAACTCCGATCTTCTGAGTTTTAAGTCTAATTCAAAATATATTTTGGAATTTTGAATATTTACCAAATCATGTTATGACATCAAAATCATAAATTGAGTGAAAACAAATGCTTATTTCGTTGAAAATATTTTTCTCATTTTTGAAAAAAGCATAAAAATTCAAGAAAAATGCACTCAAAATCATGAAGATTAAAAGCCAAAAACAAAAAAAGCAGTGTTTCCACTGCCTTTTTTTTTAAAAATCTAAAGTGATTCAGTCCTTACTTTGCCCACCGCTGTTCGACATTTGCAATGTCGAACAACCTATCATAGGATTTCCAATCCGGCTCTCTATTCCATTTCGCTTGTATCCATACCAGTATTTCAAATCAACTTCCTGCGCCATCGCTATTTCTAGAACCCTATCATCTTGACCAGCCATCAGGTCATTTCCTAATATACCTACCAATTTTCAATTCATTTATTCTCGTAAAATATATTCCCATAGACTAATTCATAGTGATAGAAAGGTGTAGATGCTCCCGTACAACTGTCGGGACTACACCTAGTACTAACCTTATTTCTACTAAACCCTGAGTGGGGGATGTTTGCTATTCGCAAGGAACAATCCCCCGCTTAAAGTTAATCTCCGATACTTTTGGATCCTGCCTGCTATAGATAATCTCTATGCAATCTCCTATAGAGGGGAAGTAATCATCAACTCCTTGCTGATATCCTTTATAACTAATTCCCCGTATATCGAACCGATAAGTAATAATTGGATAAGCAGATAATCTTGTTCCTTTGGAATTCTCAAGATAAGTTACTTTTGCTTTGGTAAAACTAGCCTCCTGCAAAGCTTCTTTTCTATAGAAAAACCCCTTTATCCCCCATATTCCTAGCCCTGCAAAAAAAATAGTCATTACTAATCTATAGGTTGTGAACTCTATACCCGCCACTTTAAATAAATATGGTTTTTTCATTCTGGTTTTTTGTCTTTTTGTTGCAGCCTATCAGCACCTACTGAAATACCTGTTTTGATAGCATTGTCAGATATTTTGCCCGCTGTACTATTAAGCATCTTTGTTCCCACTTGTTTTGCTCGAGCTGCATCTGCTCTCCCTTGTGCGGCGATAGCCGCTTGAGAATGCTTGGCTGTTCCAGTATTAGTAGCTTTCTGATTAGACTTAATAGCTGCAGTAGCAGTTGAGCCCGCTTGCTTATTAGCTTGATTTAGGGCATCAGTGGAGCTCACTGTTTTTATTTTAGTTGAAACCTTACCAGCACCCTCTCCAATAACAGTATTTAATGCGGAACTTCGTCCAATACCTACGACATCAATATCTCCATTTGCATCTTTTTTTATATTAACTCCCCCTGAATTAAAAGTTGTTCCGTCTGTTGCGGCTTTAACAATTTCCCCCCGCTCGGCGTAGTCAAATAATTGCTTTGGACTGGGTGTAATTTGCAATTACACCCTAATATCTTTACCAATTTGCAATTGGATTGAACTAACTGGGTATAATTTCATCACATTTAGCAAATTACAATTTTGTATTTATATAAAGGTGTAGTTATAAACTACACCTAGTCCAATCCATTATTCTTCTACGCCTAGAGGGGTAGGAATTTTAAAAAACTAAAGTAATTTTTCTCAATTTACAATTTACATATTTCTTTGATTATCATTGCTAGTCCTAATATAATTGCACCAACTGCTCCGAAATACCCTTTTATTTTGGCTATTTTACCCATTGGGTCTTTTTCTTTTATTGATTTATCTTTCAATAAATAAATCAAAAAGTAGATTCCAAAAATTAAACTTCCTATACCTATAATTACAATTTTCATTTTTTCTCTTGAACTTTCTCTGTTGTAAATTCAGAAATTTTTAATTTTATAGTTGTCATTTGTTTGTAAATGGTCTTTCCTACTTCTTCAGAACCTTCTTTTATTCTTTTTCCAACTTCAAATGCTCCTTGACTTAAACCTTGAGTTGGAGTCGGGCCAGGGATTGCTTTATCAATTGCTTTATCAAGTAAATTACCTGCAACCTCAAATCCAACTTTCTGACCAGCAGACCCATAATCTTCGGTAACTAAATCTACAGCCCCTTCTAATGCAGTACCAGCCAAACTAATGGCTTCTCCCACAACAACGGAAGGAACACCTACCTCTGCACCCACAACACTAAGTGTAGCGGCTGTTCCTGCTAAAACCATAGCATCTCCACCATTCTGCATAGCATTGGCCACATTTTTAATTTCATTTTGATTTTGTTTAATAAACTCTCCTGAGGCAACTGTTGCCGCCTTCGTTTCTCTTAAAATTGAATTGCCAACAGAGGTAACTTTATTTACAGTAGAATTATAAGTGGATGTAACGCTTTTCTTGATTTCACTAAAACTTGGCCAAGGCCACATACCATCAGGATCTATATATCCTAGAGGATTGGCAAATGTGTAAACGTATGGAGACCAGCGTCTTCCTTTCTCTGCCAACGGATCCACAACCCCCCACCTTCCAATCGCCGGATCATACATCCTTGCCCCGTAGTCATAATACTGAAGCCCGTTGTCATCGATCAGTTCCTTCCCGTTCTAGAGGTACTTTTATAAATTGCTATACTCCTTTCTTACGAGAAGACCTGTTTCATCATCTTTGTAAACTATATAACCGGATTCAAATAATTGTCTAATTAAAATTAACTCATTATTTATTTTTCCGTTTTGAATATTTTCGTAAAACATTTCTGGTTTTTCTAAAGTTGGAAAATTCCAATCTTTGGGTATTATGTAAGGATTAATCTTTTCAAAAACATTATTTTCTATGGGAAGAGATCCTTGCTCTTTAAGAACTGGTTCAATTAGTTTTATATAAGAGTTTAACTTCAACTCATTCCCATAAAACTGATTAAGAATTGAATATAACCTGTCGTTTGGAATAACTACTTCATAAATCAATCCTTCATATTCAATTTTAATTGGTATGTAATAACAGTTCGAAGTTATATCCTCCAACATAGAGTAGGAGGCTGAACTTTTATAGTCATTGCATGAAGTAAATATTAAGATAAAATTAATCAAGAGTAGAACTAGGTATTTTCCGGTTTCCATATGTGTTTTTCTTTTCATCACCTGTAATTTTTCTAATCCTATTTTCTGTATTTATTGCATTTATTTCCCTTAAAAGAATGCCATTAATCGAAGGGACAGTAGAAATGACTTTTATATCCGAATCATGAGCGTGCCTTAATTCATGCGCTAATCCGACTCTAGGAGATCTTTTTTCATTATTGACAGTTCTTCGTGAATCAGGATCATAGCCAATTATTGTTCCTTGGCGTTCCCCTCTATCAGCCTTATCCTTATCAAAAGTGACTCTATTTCCTTTGCCATCATTTTTTGGTTGTTCAATCCTGTGGGTAAATTCACTCTCTTCAAGTTTTATGATCATTTCAGCTACATCTTTATCATCCTTTTTTAATTGATCAATATCAGAAACAACTTTGTTTACATATTTCATTTCATCCGTCTCATATCCTATTTTATTTAAAACTTTATCAAGCCATGATAGATTTCCAATAACTATCGTATCCCCTAAATAATCTGAATACAATATTGGATTATTGCCCATCCCAACATATGGACTTTCTCTCTCACTTGTCTTTGGATCTATCTGCCACCAACGACCTATTGCGGGGTCGTAGTTCCTGTACAAAGCTGAGTAAATGTTGAGATCTTGGTCTTCTATAAGCTCAATGCCGTTGTAGAGGAATTTATTCACCTTGATCCCTCCATACTGAAACCCGATCCCGGTCAACTCAAGTCCCCAGGGATCAAAGTGTGTCTCCTGGGCGATCGGCGATGACATACTCATCACCATCATATTGTCGAACCATACATCTTCTGAGGTCTCGTTGACCACAAAGGTCTCCAGATACCCGTCCTTTTGAATATAAAGGTTTTCTTCCAATACCTCGTGCTGATTGGCTGCGTTTCGTGTCAGCACTTTCTTTCCCACCTCGTAGCGGTTGCTGTCCTGATCATACAGTGCATAGATCAGGTAGGATTCGGGAGCAGGTTTTTTCTGCAGGTCCCCGGACACAATGGAAGCCAGGTTCAACAGGGCTATCGGATTTCCTCCTCCGGCACGCTGGGTATTGAGGGCAAGTTCGTTGAGATTGGTGATCAGTCTGTCTTTTGCACCCTGGCTGACAAAACTTCCTGCATTTACCTTCGGTTTCTTTTTGTCCAGGTATTTCCCGAAGACCTGAAGTCCGATACTGTCACCCGCAAAGATTTCCTGTGTCCGGCCCGGTCCGACCATCCGTCCACGGTTTGCGTTCAGCCAGGCCGCCTGGTTTCCGCCCACTGTCTTGTTGTGTTCCGGTGACAGGTGTCTGGAGACTTCCACCTGGGTAAATTCCTGCTCTTCGGTTTCGGCATTCTGGGTTTCCATCGTCGCCATATACACTTGCGTGGATGGATTCCTCAGCACCTGGCGCACATTGCCCAAGTGATCCTTTATAAAATATTCATACTGGTAGGTACCGATTTCATATGCAACCCTTCCCTCTTCATGGATAAAATAGTCCAAACCTGCATCAAGGTACACCGTCTCCCCAACGTAATCCTGAGTTTTGGTCAGTGTTCCACTGGTATTATAAACTTTCTGGGTCAGCTTAGTTCCTTCGGCATCGTAGGAGAAAATTATTTTAGCACCCGTGTTAAAACTTATTTCCCTTGGAAGATTCAGGTGGTTGTAGTCAATGTTGCTGATCTGCTTGTCCAGATTCGTCCTTTGATTTCCGTTGGCATCATAGGTAAAAGCAGTGTTGGTTCTTTCTTTAAAATCCTTTGAAGTATAAGCTAGGGCAAGATCTGAGTCAGCCACCTGAGAAAGCCTATTGCTGTTGGGTTCATAGTTGTAGGTCAAGTTATCCACTTCTCCATAAGTCGAGGAAGTCCTCTGGTTGCTGCGTATCAATTTCCCCAAGTTTCCGTTGGCATCATAGCTCATGCCGCTGACGGTAAACCAGTTGGTCTCAGAGGCTGCCGAATAATTGGCTGTCAATATCCTGTTGGCCGGATCGTAGAGGTAGTTGTAGGTTCGGATTTTTCCAGCTCCGGTAGACCCACTCCAGTCTATCCGGGAAATGTTTCCGTTCCAGTTGTTCTGCGTGCCCCCGCTTTCATAATAATTATCTTGCTTGTATCCTACAGAAAGGCTGCTTCCCAGATTCTTTAACCATCCCCTGATGTTATAGGAATATGTTTGGTTGCCGTTGGTGATCTCGGGAAATGCTTTTGTGGTAACCTGCCCCAGGTCATTATAGGTATTCTGCGAAATGGTTTTGGCGGTTTGACTGCCGATTTTATGGGTGGTGTTTGCCAATAAACCTGCCGAATTGTAGGTGAACGTCCTCAGTACTTCCTGTCCAGCGGAACTGCTGTTGGCCGTAAGGAGTTGTGTTGGTTGGTTTTCAAAATTGTATGAGGTGGAAGATCTTATGGTCCCGCCAAACTGCTGTTGGGATAGACTCTGGATCACCCTGCCTTTATCGTCATAATAAATGGCTGAAGTATAAAACTCTCCCGTTTCAAGGTTTTTTACTTTTTTCCCCGTTGCTAACCCGTGAATTTTGGTACTGGACAAAGTGGTAAATCCTGCATAAGGTGAACTGGGGACTACGTAAGAAAACCCCGTCAAAAACTGATAAGAATCATAGTAGTTAACAGTTAAAATCTCTCCCTCATCTGTTGGCCAGGCTCCTGCTGATCCCGAAGTTGTTGTACCTATTTTAGCAGTGAAAGTTTGGTTTCCTGTTGCTTTCATGCTAAAGCCTGATTGAAGGGTAATAGAAGTAGTTGCTACATATTCCTTATACCCGTCATATTTTGCCGAGGTAATAGTGGCACCGGTCCGACTGTTTGCAGTGTTTGCGTTGACATTTGCATTGTTTGCACCCAGTGCGTTCACGGTAGTTTGAAGCGTAGTCCGGGTGTTGTTGTCGCTGACAAGACCGGTCA
>JBILPR010000272.1:0-6058 GCA_044373795.1 Algoriphagus sp.
ATTACTACTATAAGATGGCTTTTGGGGGATTGGTAAAAGATAGTGACCCTACCCAACTCATTGACGAAGCAAAGCAACTTTTGCCTGCAGGTAGTAGTTGGTCTGAAATTGACAGAATTTTACAAAATGAAGCAACAGGAAACTATCAAGCAAATGGAACGAAGTGTAATTAAAACTGGTCTTATTCTAGGGTTTCTTTTAGCTTCTTTTTTTTATTCTCACGAAACTTTCAGTCAAAGAATGAAAGATATGGATTTGGAGCAATATGAAATTTTAGAGAACAATTATCGAAAAGCAAAAGAAGAAACTATTCAAATCTTTTATCACACTATGAAATATGAATCTTGGATGAAATTAGTGTGGGATAAAGAAAATATTTCTGATAAAGGAGCTGGGTTTTGCTCGTTTCAAGATCCAGAGTTAAAAATGGCATTCCTTGCACTAAAAGATCAAATTTTTGGCCTATTAGAGAAAAAGATAGATTCAAAAAAGCTTTCTAGTAAATTTAGAATCACTAAAAATAAAAATGCGAAAAATGTTAGATTCATAACTGAATCAATAATAATCGGAAATTACTCATTTCAATTTGTAAGGACATTGGATCAAAAAAGTGTTCATGTCCAAAAGAAAGAAGCATCAGGAATTTGGAATTACGAGTGCGGTGTTCCTCTGGAATTTGATTTGCACTAATTGAAGTGTTTTATAAGCCATCTCACAAAATGAGATGGCTAATTTCTTTCCAGCTGGCAGTAGCTGGCCAGGAATTAATGAAATCATTGAAAATGAAGCGTTGGGAAATAATCAAGCAAATGGTGAAAAGTGTAATTAAATTAATAGTCTTTATCACCTTGGCACTAATCTCCTTCTTATCAGAGGCCCAAACTAAAAAGGAGCTGACGAAGGAACAATACAAAGTGATCGAAGACTCATTTAAAAATTCCGGAAAGGAATCAACAAAAATCTTCTATCAGACCATTGATCATAAATCTTGGGTTCATTTATTATATGGAGATTATTACAGGGAGAAAAGAGGAATAGGACTTTGCACTTTTGAAGATCCCCAACTGGAAAGATCCATCGATCAACTTATTGATTACGTAATGAATATCCAAGTCAAAGAGCTAAATCCAAAGAAGCTAAGTAAACGATTTATTCTAGTTAAGGACTTGAAGGAGGATTCCTATTTGTCAATTACGGAGCCTATAATTGTTGGAAACTATTCTTTCATTCTTTTCAAATACCGATACTCTGAAAGCTTGGAAGTTCAAAAAAAGAATCAGAACGGAGATTGGAAGTATGAATGCTCGATTCCGCTATATGTTGTCTTTATCGATTAAAAATATTTCATTAGCCATCTCACAAAATGAGATGGCTAATTTCTTTCCAGCTGGCAGTAGCTGGCCAGGAATTAATGAAATCATTGAAAATGAAGCGTAGGGAAATGGTGAAAAGTGTAATTAAGGTATTCTTAATAGTCGGGGTATTTATGTTTGCGGAGTTCTTCTCAAGTAAAGGATTTACCCAAGTAAGAATCGAATTGTGCGAGGAAGAGCATAAAATAATTGATTCCTCTTTTAAAAAATCAACGAAGGAATCAATCCAAATTTACTACCAAACCATCGGATTTGAATCGTGGATGGAACTCATATGGGATAAAGATAATCGAAGGGAAGATGGTATAGGTTTATGCGTCTTTGACGATCCAGAAATGGAAAGAGCATTTGAAAAATTAAGAGGTTTGGTAGGAGATCTTTTAGTTAAAAGCCTTGTAAAGGAGAAACTTGGAAAAAGATATAAGCTTGTTAAAAACACAAGAAAAGACAACTTTCTTTTTCTTTCAGAACCGATAACTATTGGGAATTATTCTTTCTTGTTTCGGAAATCAAAAAGCACCAAGAGCTTACTTGTTCAAGAAAGAAGTTTAGAAAATGATTGGAATCCAAAATGTGTAGTGACCCTCTATGGAGAACTCCATTGATAAATAGTGATTAAAAGCCATCTCAATTCCTGAGATGGCTTTTTTTTCTGCTTATTGAGATAATCTGTGGGAGAGGATAATCACGCGAGGTTTGATAATACGCCTTTCAAAAAAAGAATTTGTAATTCCTTATCTGGTTGTTCTATTAAGCTAATCCTGAGGTAAATTTGATTTTTTCGAATTCTATAGCACTATGTGACTATGCTTTTCTAGGTGGTTAAAACCCTTCGTTTACTTGGCGAGAACCTTTGTTTCTTTAGTGGCAAACTCAAAAAGGCAATTTTCCCAAATCCACATTCCCGCTCAAATCAGTTGAAGAACTTAACCAAAAAAGGGACTTCAATTAATTATTTAAGAATATTTCAACTATCACTTGCATTTTTAAGTAAGAAATACTTACATTTTGGGAGAATATATTCTTTAATTAAACAACTATTTTATGAAAAACAAATTTGCCCCCCCCCCCAAGTACAAAAATCTGAACAGATTTAATTTTGGGCCTTTTTTCAGCATTTTGATGCTGAGTGTATTCTTCTTTTCATCCTGTGTTCAGGAACCTGAAGCTCCGATTATCAAGGCCGGACCTTCTTATCAGGTGATGAAGATTAAGTCTTGGTTTGAGGAAAACAAACAGAACCTCAGGCTTCCGGAAAAGGGAATAAATTTCCGAACCGAATCTCAGGAACTGATTCTTCCCTTTTTTGAAAAAGAACCGAATTGGGACAAATTCCATCATTATTTTTTTCCGGATGGAAGGGAAGTTTATGAGATATCTCTTGAAAATTCTGAAAAATATTTTCCTAAAAGTTTTATGGATAGTTTTCCAAATCAAGACGTTTCAAAAATTATGGTTCAAAATATTTTGTTCATCAAAAACTCTACTGGGGACAGGTTTGATCCTCTGATAGCAAGATATTATCCCAGTGATGAATATTCAAAAAATAAAATGAAAAATATTTCTTACAATACTATTAATGAATACTGGTCAGGACGCGTTGATATTTTCACTTACGACGAACATCACTTTGTAGGATTTCTAGTTAACGATGGGAAAATTGAAGAAACAGTTCGATATGGACAGGAAGAAAACATCAATGGTAGGACTTTAGGGGATTGCCGATCAGTTAACAGAGAAGTAGTTTGGACTTCAGGTTCACCAGGCCCAGTCTCTGAGGACCCTTTGGGCCTAGGAATGACATTTCATTCAATGTTAATAGTGGAAGTAACGTGCACAGGATCGATGGGAGAACTTCCGCCTTCTGGCACTTTATATATAGATGGAGAATACTATTATGAATATGGAACTGGTAATGAAGGGTGTTCCGATTGCAATTACATTATTCCAATTATTTCTAATCCGGGAAGTATTATTTTAAATCAATTAACCAACCCATGCGCAAGTTCAATTTTTAAACAGTTAATGAAAGCCTCTATATTGAAGTCAAGTATAGGAAATCAAAATCAAGCAAATGCGGTTGTTCAACTCCTACAAAATGCAAACGAATTTGATTTTATTGTTCAAAATTCTAATATAGTTAGTGGTGCTAATGCTCAGACAATACCAGGAATTTTTTTCAATACTCAAACAGGAAAAAATGAAGTGACCATAGTTTTTGATAATGATTACTTAGAGAATGCAACAAAACTATCGATCGCTCGCACATTTTTGCATGAAGCCATCCATGCTTATTTAATTTATATAGGTTATATTGATCCTGCAGGGTCCTTTAATCTAGGTTTAGTAAATTATGGTGCTTCAAACGGGTATACCAATGCGAATGAAATTCATCATAACTTTATGTCTCAATATATTCAGGCTATTGGATATTCATTATATACATGGAATAACTATTATGGAGGGGCAAGTAATATTCCTAGGTCATATTTTGATGAAATTTCTTGGGGAGGGCTTTCTGCTAAAGATATTCAAAATGGTCAATTTGTATGGTATGATTCATTTAAAGCATTAATTGAAGTTGAAAGTGAACGACTTCGAGTCCACCAAAATATAACAAATGAAAATGATGACAATGACCAAGCAAAAGGAACTCCTTGTTAATTTTCTTTTTATAGGATTAATTTTCTGCGGATTTCAACTAAAGGGGAAAAATTCACCCGAGTATGATTTAATAAATCATATTGTCTGCAGTTTAGATGAAAATTCTCTCCGAAAGGAATTTATCGGGTTGGAATTATATAAGTATAATTCATATAAAAGCCTAAATCCAAAAAACAGAATTTCAGCATTTAAAAAAGTAAACTTTGATTTGGATAGTATTTTCAATGAACTTCAACGTGAGCAAATTGAAGTGACATTGAGTTCAAAGAAATCCTCAGAAATAGAAAAAAAGTATCTTTCAAGAAAGAACGTCCTCTTTCCTCAAAATGGTAAAAAAGATTATGTTCTAAAAAAGAAACTATATACAATTTCTTATCCAATAATATCAAAAGGTTTAAATGATCATCTTTATGGAATAGTAATTGAAAGTGAAGTTTTTGAATTTGATGGCTTTACAAATTTAAAAATTTACAGAAAAGACTCAGTTACATGGAAGGTGATATATGAAGAATTAATAGGTATGTCCTAAAAAAAATATCTTCTTCTAAATTTTCCTAAATGAGCGGAAATTATATTTCCGCTCATTTGTTTTCAAGACAAATTGTTATTACATCTAATTTCAAAATTAAAGAAAATAGAACCCATACAAGAATAGACTATGAATATTCTATTAATATTGAAGCTCAAAGTAATCCTTGCTAGCATTTTTCTGCTTGGATCATTGGATACAAAGAATAATTGTAAAGAAGAATATGATCTGATCAATTTTCTTGCCTGTGGAGTTGAAGATTATGCATTAATCAATGAGGATTTTATTCCATGGAATCCTCGATATAATTCCTATGAAACACTAAATCCAAAGAATAAAAATTTTGCAGGTCAAAAAGAAAAATATGATTTGGATGAAATTTTTGATGAAAATCAGAGACGGGAAATTGATAATTTTCTAAAATCAAAACATCCTTCCAAGGTTAAATCGCATTCATTGGATTGCAAAAGAGAGTTAAATAAATCCAAAGTCCCCGATTATCTGAAAACGATTTATTCTTATTCCTATCCTTTAATCTCAGAGGGAATTGACCAGGAACTTTACGGTATAATACTGGAAAGCGTAGTTTTTGGGCCTAATTATACGCTCTATCTCAAAATATTTAAAAAACACGCAGACTCTTGGGTTTTAGTCCAAGAAATTGAACTTGCTTTTTCTTAGGAAAAGTACAAAAGTAATCTTATCCCTCTTGGAATATCTTCTAAGAGGGATTTTGCTTCAAAAAGGCAATTTTCCCAAATCCACATTTCCACCGGAAAGGATAATTCCGACTTTTTTGCCTTCAAATCTACCTTTGTTTGCGAGCAAAGCAGCAAGCGGAACGGCGCAGGATGGCTCGATCACGATTTTCATCCGTTCGTAGATCAGACGCATGGCTTCGATGATTTGCGGATCGGTAGCCAGCAAGATATCATCCACGTAGTTTTGGATCAGTTCGAAGTTCAGCTTTCCGAGGGAAGTCAAAAGACCGTCTGCAATCGTGTTGGGACCTGTTTGAGGAATGATTTTACCGGCATGAAAGGACTGATAAGCATCATCAGCTCCGACAGGTTCTCCGGCGATCACTTCCACATTCGGGTTCAGATAGTGAGCTGTCAGGGCAGATCCTCCCAATAATCCGCCACCTCCTACAGGAGCCATGATGATATCGAGATCTGGCTGATCTTCCATCAGTTCGAGTGCGCAAGTGGCCTGTCCTTCGATCACATCCAGATGGTCATAAGGTGGTATAAAGGTGGCTCCTGTTCGTGCTACTACAGATTCCAATGTAGTTTCCCGGGCTTTGAGATTAGGTTCGCACTCGATGATTTCTCCTCCGTAGCCTTTCACAGCTTTCTTTTTGATCTCGGGAGTTGGTGGATCAAGCATCGCAAACTTTTAAATCTGATCATTACTATAAGACCATGAGTACTTGGAAACACCTTGTTTTCATGCTTTATGGGGTAATATCCAAAACCAACTCGCTGAATAG
>JBILPR010000273.1:0-6056 GCA_044373795.1 Algoriphagus sp.
GACACGTATTTACCTGATTACAACAGCGGAATCGGAGTAATGGTTATGCAGGATACCGAAGGTGCCGCACAATTAAGGTCTACGACGATCTCTGCGATTTACTCCTACGAATTGAAGCTGGGAGAGAATTCCTATTTCCGTCCGGGATTTCAGGCAAGCTACATTCGACGCGAAATCGGTTTTTATGAAAATCTGGTTTTTGCAAACAACATCAACTCGGTCGATCCTTTTGGAGATTTAATTAATTATCCTTCAAATATTGAAGGCTTGGGTGACCCTGTGAGCATGCTTTCACTTTCGTTAGGAGGAATGTTTTTCACAGAGAATTTCTGGATCGGAGCAGCTGCCCACCATGTCAATGAACCAAATCAGTCTTTCATCGATGGATTAAGTCCCTTGCCTGCAAAATTTTCAGTTCATGCAGGATATAGGATTTCTTTGGGTGAAGGCTCTATGAGACAAGATTTTACTCACCTCAGAAAAGAAAGATATTTGACTCCAACAATCAATTATAAACGCCAAGGGCCTTTCGAACAGCTTGATGTGGGTGCTTATTTTTATGTTGAACCTATAGTTTTTGGAGTTTGGTACAGAGGTTTACCCTATAAGCCTGTAGAAAACCAAAGTAACAGGGACGCCATCGTGATGATGGTTGGATTAAATCTCCTGAGCGGCCTGAATGTCGGGTACAGCTTTGACTACACTGTTTCTCAACTTGGAATCCAGTCCGGAGGAGCACACGAAATCAGTTTGTCCTGGACACTTCCAAATAATAACCAGGGAAAACCTGCAAGAAGGGATACTATTCTTCCCTGCCCTAAATTCTAATTTTACATGAATCCGGATACCCTTAAGTATTTGCTTATTGGGGTGGTTGCGTTTGGTTTTTGCATTGAAAAAACCCTGAGCTATCTCAATAATAAGCAACCTGTACCAACCATTCCTGCAACTCTGGATCATTACCTGAGCAGGGAAAAATTAATCCAATCCAAAGAATATCAATCTGATAATTTTCGATTTGGGTTGATTTCCGGGCTTTTCTCATTTGCGCTGACAATATTATTTATCAGCATGGGCTGGTTTGGAGCCGTCGATCAATGGGTGGAGGGAATTGTACCGGGGCCGCTTTCTCAGTCACTCCTTTTCTTTGGGGTGATTTTCATTGGTTCAGATATCCTGAGCCTGCCTTTTGATTACTACAGCACATTTGTTATTGAAGAAAAATATGGCTTCAACAAAACGAAAGTCAGAACTTTTTTTGCTGACAAGCTGAAAGGCTATTTGCTTTCAATCATCGTTGGAGGAGGATTGTTGATGGTTTTTCTTTGGTTGGTTCATCAGATGGGTAAAGACTTCTGGTGGCAGTTTTGGGTGATTGCGGCTGTTTTTATGGTCTTTGTCAACTTGTTTTATACAGCATGGATTCTTCCGCTTTTCAATAAACTTACTCCTCTTCAGGAGGGGGAATTGAAACATAAAATCATCGATTACGCCAAATCTGTAAGCTTTCCCCTCGATAATATCCTGGTAATGGATGGGAGTAAGCGATCCTCAAAAGCGAATGCATTTTTCTCGGGTTTTGGGAAAAGAAAGAAAGTGGTACTGTACGATACGCTCCTGGATCAGCATCCCCCGGACGAATTGGTGGCTGTCCTTGCGCACGAAGTCGGCCATTACAAAAAGAAACATATTGTCATTGGGATGATCAGTTCAGTTTTGCAGGTTGGCTTGCTCTTGTTTTTGCTGGCGCAATTCATTTTCAATGAGCAGATGAGTTTCGCTTTAGGTGCCGAGCATTGGTCTGCCGAATTGAATATCATCGGTTTTACCATGCTTTTCACTCCTATTTCCATGGTTTTGGGCATGGGAATGAACTGGCTCAGTCGAAAGAATGAATTTGAGGCGGATGAATTTGCAAAAACAACTTTCGCAGGAAAACCTCTTGCAGAGGCACTGAAAACCCTTTCTGTCAAAACTCTCAGCAACATCAATCCGCATCCCTGGTATGTGTTTATGAATTACTCTCATCCGCCTTTGTTGGAGCGTTTGGAGAAGCTGGAAAAGTGAGTTGGGCGAGTTGGAAGGTTAAAAAGTGGTAAAGTTGGAAGGTTGGGCCCACTTCAGTATTCGGTGTTCATTATTCGAAATTACTTGTTTCAAATTGATCTAAAAGGGTCGCACAGGTTTCTCGGAAAAAAGTACATATTTAAAATAAAAAGCCGATCAGAATCTCTTCCAATCGGCCTTTCGTGAGTTTATAACGGAAATTCTTCGGTCTTCTGTCCAAAAAACATCCGTCATCGGTCATCCAGCATCTTACACCTTATAAAAATCCTCCCATCCTTTTCTTGGCGGCATACCTGCCAAGACCTGATTGGCTAGCGGATTATTGATGATCTGTCTGGTTTCCCTGTCAAATTCCAACTTCACGCCCATTTGCTGAGCCATCACACCGAGGCAGAAAACCTGACTCAATGGACCTGCGATTTCAAATGGTGACCTCGTTTTTTCCTCGCCTTTGCAGGCTTTGAGGAAGTTAGCGAAGTGATTTGATGGGCTTTCAGGAACCTCCGGAAGTTTGGATTCCATTTCTTTTGCCTTTTCCGCAGGAATGATAGAGAGCGTACTTCCGTGTGATCCTCCTTTGAAAGTCAGTTCTTTGCTGTAAATGATCTTGCCCGGATTCAATTTTGCCGGTTGGATCTGTCCATTACTTGGTGGCGGGATATTAGGATCAAGTTCGGAAACACCGTAGCCATCCGGCACGGAAGGAATATTATCCATTCCGTCGTACCAGTTGATGGTCAACGGAGGCATTGCGCCACGCTCTGGGAATTTGAAAGCGAGGGTAGTGGAAGTGGGATAGAAGAAACTATTGTGACCGGTAAGTTTCAGCGGTTCGATCTCATAAGGCAGACCCAAATCCAGAAATTCATGAGCCGTATCGATGATATGCGCTCCCCAATCACCTAATGCACCCATACCGAAATCATACCAGCAACGCCATTGACCATTGTGGAAATCTTTGTTAAACTCATGTGGCTGTGCCTGCGAAAGCCAGGTGTTCCAATCCATCGTGGAAGGAATAGTTTCACCTGCCGGAAAACGCTGGATATTGGTATCCCATCCATGCCACCGTCTGCGGCTATTCATATGAGCAGTGATTGCGGTGACATCTTTGATGATTCCGGCATCTTTCCAGGCTTTAAACTGGAAATAATTACCTTCGGAATGACCCTGATTTCCCATCTGGGTGGCTTGCTTTGGGTATTTTTTAGCTGCAGCCATCATCAAATCCACTTCCTGAAAGGTTCGAGCCATCGGCTTTTCGACATAGACATGTTTGCCTTCTGCCATCGCCATCATGGTCACGGGGAAGTGAGAAAAGTCAGGAGTGGCAATACTTACCGCCTCGAACTCATTTCCGATCTCGTCAAACATCTTTCTGAAATCCTGGAATTTCTTTGCATTTGGAAACATATTCATGACTTCCAAAGTCTGCTTCGCACCCATATCGACATCGCAAAGCGCTACGATATTGCATAGCCCGGTTTGATGTAATTGCTTAATGATTTCGTTTCCACGGTTTCCGATTCCGATGCAAGCCAGGTTGACTTTGTCGCTAGGCGCTACATAGCCCATTGATTTACCCATTACGGATGGAGAGATTATAGTTAAACCCGAAAGACCAAAGGCTGCAGTTGCTCCGGTTTTGAGGAATTTACGTCTGTTTGTATTCATAAGTGGGTTGTTTTGGGTTAAAGTAAAACCTTTCCAAGCCTCGATAGCTAATTCAAAGAAACCCTTGGTTGGTTTATTTCATCATTCCAATCTACTTATGAAAAACCAGACTTCAGACAATCGATCCGGAAATCAACGGAAACGATCTCGGAGGACGAGTTGGAATCCAAACTTTTAAAAATTGCACTGAACTAAAATTCATCAAAATTGAAATTCAATTAAAGATTTTGTAAACCTAAAATAAAAATAGATTTAATTCTTTTTTTAAACTTAAAAAGACGGGATTGGCAAAATATTATTCTGAAAAAGACACCTCTTAAAGTGCAAAATTCTTAGTTTTTTGTGTTTCCCTGTAGATTCAAATTTTGATTCGTAAAACATAGTTTTTATAATTAAAAAACGTTTCACTTTTAAAAATATAATTTATGAAAAAACGATTGATTCAATTGACAGGTATTTTTGCATTATCATTTATGTGTTTGTTGGTAATAGAACTGACAAGCAAAAGTGGGGAGAGTTCGAATTCTTTATCGTTAATATTTGGTCATGTTAATGCCCAAATTTACGAGGCTTGTCCTGGAACAGAAGTAGCTTTAAGTCATCCCGTATTTGGGTCCGTATTGTGTCCTACAGGAGGATCATATGGTGAAATTCCAAGATTAGTTAGAGTTAATACTATGGCTTGCGAAATGGGAGGCTGGTGTTGTCCTATTGAAGGATTTAATACTGAGCCTGCTTGTGCAAGCATAAGTGGATAAAATAATTTTTACCATATTGTTGCGATTTAATTTATTAAATCGCAACAATATTTTCTCCTTAATTATGAAAAAAATCACATATTTTATTTTATTATTTTTTTCTTTTGCATCTTGTCAAAATGATGAAATTGAAAATAAAGATTCGGAACTTTTGCAAGTTGATCTGTCAAGTTCCAAATCGATTAATTTTTCAGAAATTTTCTCTTCTGTCGAAATAATTCAATTTTCAGATTATGATTTAGTCGCTTCCATTGATGATATTATTTTTTCAGGAGGCAAAATTGTTTCTGTTGATAATTCCAAACAACATAAAGTTCAGGTGTTTAGTGAGAAAGGTGATTTCCTTTTTTCTATTAATTCGAAAGGGAATGGTCCTGGTCAATTCGTTACTCCTCAAAAGGTTGTAATTAGCTCTTCGGGAGAAAGTATTTTTATTTATTGTCCGATTAATAAAAAAATATTAAAATTTGATTTTTCAGGAGATTTTATTGGTGAAATATTTCTTAAAGAAATAGGCTTGATAGGTGATTTTATTGAGAAGAATGATCAAATCATATTTATTAATGTGATGGCTGAAAACAAAGAGAAAAGAATCGGGAAAGTTGACTTTTCATCTTACCTCGATGAGCCCAAAATCTATTATTTTAACTACCCCACCACTTTTAATAAAATAATGGGGGGAAAAGAAAATTTTTTATTTTTTGATTCTGACTATCATTATTTTTGGTTTAAGGATTTCTTTTCAAATTATTTTATAAAATATAATCTGAATGGAGAAATTCAAAAAGAATTCTACTTGAATTCTAACTCTATACTCGAGTTAGATTCAAGTAAAGTGTATCAGTTATATGAATTAAAAAATAAAATGGAAAATAGCTCCTTGATTAAATGGGGAGAAAGTATTGTTGAATTAAACGGTTATTATATAATTTCTGTAGAAGATAATTTTCAAGATATAGGCACCTTATTCATTGATAATTCTAATTTTGAATATGTTTTATTTGATTCATTCAAAAACGATATGGATGAGATTTTTGAGTTTAATTCCTTGTCTTCTAAGTTTGGTTCTTGTGTTCATTGTTATGTGGAAGTTATTGATTCGGACTTTGTGGTCAATAGGTTGTCTTCAATGGATTTTAATTTTAACTCATTTAAAGATCAATTTGAATCTATTTTAAAAGATAAAAATGAAAATCCTGTTATTTTTAAGTATAATTTTAGGGATAAATTTTTATTTGAGTGAGTCAAATGGTTTTTTGTTTATTATTGTTTAGTTTAGTAATTTCCAATGGCATTGGATTTTTTTATCATCGCTTTTAATTTCTTCAAAATTGATTTGGAAATATCTATAATCTAAAAATGTGATTTACTTTTTTTGATTAAGTATTTAGAAAATTACGATTTTGTCTTTTTTTTATTTCGAGGATTGGATTCTAAGGTTTAAGAAAGTAAGATGATCTAGTGTGAAATGGTTGTGGATTTTTTACTTTTTGTTGAATGGCCGAAAGAATCCATTGTTTACATTCAGTGTAGAAATGAGACTGTTCAATTAAGTGT
>JBILPR010000274.1:0-6011 GCA_044373795.1 Algoriphagus sp.
ATAGATGTAGTTTGAGGTTTCACTTGAAATTGCATATACAGTAAACATTAAAAAATATACAACAAAAAAGCCCCGCATCACTGCGAGGCCTTAAGTACCAGGAACGGGAATCGAACCCGTACGAGATTGCTCTCACAAGATTTTAAGTCTTGCGTGTCTACCTGTTCCACCATCCCGGCTTCACTTGGAGATTACCAAGCTACAATTGCCCTAAACAAGAAAGCCCTTGAAACAAGGGCTTTTTTGAGCGGGAGACGAGATTCGAACTCGCGACCCCGACCTTGGCAAGGTCGTGCTCTACCAGCTGAGCTACTCTCGCTTATTTGTCTGCTCAAAACGTTTTTCTGAGCTATTTGTGGATGCAAATGTAAGCCCTCAAAATAAAATTACAAGACTTAGTCAGGGATTTTTTTGAAAAGATCTGAGGTTTTACCGGATTCGATTGATTTACAGACTACTATCAAAAGTCATAGGCTGCTAAAATTTTAACCATTTCACCCACATTTTTGGCTCCAAGTTTCCTAAGGATGTTTTTTCGGTGAGTTCCCACAGTATTCACAGAGATATTCAGACTTGCACTAACTTCCTTCGACTCTTTTCCTTCCAGTATTAATTTGACGATTTCTTTTTCCTTTTTGGTAAGCGACACTTCCCGATTGACCGGTGTGTTCTTACTTACAAAAATTCTTGTCTTGTCATCTTTTGTAAAAGAATAATTCCAATCGTATCCGTCACTCTTAGGAGGGGTGAAAAGCTGAACAATGATGTGCAAGTCCATTGCAAAATTTCCGGCTTCATCTATCAAATAGGGTCTTGCCCTTCCCATCATCCAAGAAATTTCCCCTGTAGTACGGTGAACCCAGCGAGTGCTGTAAGAAAACTCAAATGTATGACGCTCTGAAAGACTAAGCTGATGAAAATTTTCAAAAACAATTTTTTGGAATCGAAATAGCTCGGCTCTGTCCTCCGGATGAATCATCGCAAAAGAGGTCTCCATTCCTTTCTTGCGAAACATGGATTCTGGGTAACCAGTCAGCTTTTCCACATTTCCGGTGAAAAATGCGAGATTGAGATTTCGATAATCGAAGCATGCGATCAACAATCCCTCACTCATTCCAATATTCTTACTGAGAACCTCCAGATCTTCAAGCAATTTCTTGCTGTCAGTTTGGTTTTTAAATTCCTGTTTTTCCCATTCTTGAAAAAACTTTGTGAATTTATCCTGCTTCTTAAGGTCTTTCAATAGTACCTTATCCATACAAAATCCGTGATTTTCTATTTTGTGATTAGATCCAAGGTACCATTAATTCAATCGGCTACGCATCTAATTTTTTCTTAACCTCATGGAGCTTAAGTAAGGCTTCAATAGGTGATATGGTGTTTATGTCAATTTGATCCAGTAACTCTTTAGCCTCTTGAAACTTGGGATCCATTTCAAACAAACTCAACTGAAAATTATTTTTTGGAATAGATTTCAACTTATCCCCCGGATTTTTCATCGCTTTGTCTTTCTCCAGATGAGACATAATCTCTGAGGCTCTCAGTACAATCGGGTTTGGCATTCCCGCCATTTGCGCCACATGGATACCAAAGCTGTGCTCGCTACCGCCCTCTTTTAGCTTCCTCATGAAAATCACCTTGTTGCCAACTTCCTTCACGGAAACATTGAAGTTCTTGATTTTAGGAAAATCTGCCGCAAGCTGATTGAGTTCGTGATAATGCGTTGCAAAAAGCGTCTTGGCTTTATTCTGAGGATGATTATGGAGATATTCTACAATCGCCCATGCTATCGAGATACCATCATAGGTTGAGGTTCCTCTTCCGATTTCGTCCATTAGCACCAGGCTTCGATCCGAAAGATTATTCAAGATGCTGGCCGTCTCTGTCATCTCTACCATGAAGGTAGATTCTCCTTTGCTAAGGTTATCAGAAGCGCCAACCCGTGTGAAAACCTTATCCACAATCCCGATTCTCGCATAGGATGCCGGCACAAAACTTCCCATCTGAGCCATCAAAACAATCAAAGCCGTTTGTCGCAGTAACGCCGACTTACCTGCCATGTTTGGGCCAGTGATAATCATAATCTGCTGACTATCATTGTCGAGGTAAATGTCGTTTGGAACATAATTATCCCCAACCGGCAATTGCTTCTCAATCACAGGATGTCTTCCGTCCTTGATTTCAAGAGTCTCTGATGTTGATATTTTAGGTCTGGAATATCCGTTGGAAAGAGCTACCTGAGCGAAAGACAGCAAAGCATCTAATGTCCCCAAGACACGAGCGTTTTGCTGTATTTGGGAGACGTACTGTGCAGCTTCGGAAACCAATTCCTGAAAATACCTTTGCTCGATGGCGATCATTCTGTCCTCCGCATTCAGGATTTTCTCTTCATAATCCTTCAGTTCGGGTGTGATGTACCGTTCAGCATTGACCAAGGTCTGCTTGCGGATCCATTCCTGAGGAACTTTATCCCGGTGCGAATGTGTCACTTCAAGGTAATATCCGAAAACTTTATTAAAGGCTATTTTCAAGGATGATATTCCCGTATTCAGAACTTCACGCTGCTGGATTTGCACCAGAAAATCCTTTCCGGTATTTGCAAGTCCTCGATATTCATCAAGCTCGGCGTCTACGCCATCTTTAATTACATTACCCTGATGAGTGAGCATCGGTGCATCTTCCTTGAGTTCACGCTCAATCTTTTCGAGTAAAAACTCACAAGGATGAATCTGGTCCGAAAGTCGTTTTAGTGTTGGGTTTTTTTGGCTTTTAAGAAGTTCTTTTATTGGAAGTGTGCTTCGCAGTGCGCGCTTGATTTGATTCATTTCCCTGGGATTTGCTCTTCCCACGACTACTTTGGAGATAAGGCGCTCGAGGTCACCAATGAGTTTCAGCGATCCCAAAATCTCCTCAATCAAGGTTGAATTCTGATAAAAATAATCCACCACATTCAGGCGCTCTTCTATGGGCAATTTTTCTTTGAGAGGAAGAACCATCCATTTCTTCATCATCCTGGAACCCATCGGAGTGACCGTTTGGTCCAAAATCTGAATCAAAGGAACACCTCCCTCATGCTGCGCAAAAACCAACTCAAGGTTACGGATTGTGAATTTGTCCAGCCAAACATATTTCTCCTCCGCAATCCTGGAAATCGCAGAAATATGCTGGATTTCCCGGTGCTCAGTTTCCTCCAAATAGTAAAGAATTGCTCCGGCAGCTATTACCCCGCACTCCAGTTCCTCGATTCCAAAACCCTTGAGATTGGCAGTGCCAAAATGGTTTTTGAGCTTTTCGTACGTGAAATCAAACTGGTAAACCCAATCTTCACAATGAAACGTAATGAATTCTCCTTTCAACAATTCCGAAGCCGTCTTTCGAGCAGCCTTTGAAAAAATCAATTCGGAAGGAGAAAAGCTTTGAAGCAATTTTTCCAGATAGGACGTATTTCCTTCGGCACACATAAACTCGCCCGTCGAAACATCGAGGAACGCGATTCCATGTCTTTCTTTTCCAAAATGAATCGAGGCGAGGTAGTTGTTTTTTCGGGTGTCCAGGACCTGATCATTGTAAGAAAGGCCAGGAGTGACAAGTTCGGTAACTCCTCTTTTTACGATTCCTTTGACTGATTTTGGGTCTTCCAGCTGATCGCAGATGGCGACGCGATTTCCGGCCCGGACCAATTTTGGAAGATAGGTATCAAGTGAATGATGCGGAAAACCAGCCAATTCTATAAAAGTGGCTGAACCATTTGCTCTTCGTGTGAGGACTATATCCAGAATCTTACTCGCCTTTATTGCATCCTCCCCAAATGTCTCGTAGAAATCTCCCACTCGAAAAAGCAGCAAAGCACCGGGATGCTTCGCCTTAATCGCATTGTATTGCTTCATCAAGGGTGTTTCTTGTCCGTCTTTGGATTTGCTCATGGAGGGTATGCTTACTTTATGCTAGTTTTGGGGAATTTCCTTCAAATAAAAGCTCAAAATAAAGCATTCGGCAAGGAGAACAAAAAGGCATGAAAAAATTAAGCATGGAAGAGCTCGAAAGGCTTTCCGTAGAAGAGTTTAAAGAAATCAAGAAATCCCCGATTGTGTTGGTTTTGGATAATGTGCGAAGTCTGAATAATGTGGGTTCAGCATTCCGGACAGCCGATGCATTCCGGATCGAAAAGATCTATCTCTGCGGAATCACAGGCACTCCTCCGCACCGGGATATCCAAAAAACGGCGCTCGGAGCCACCGAATCTGTTGAATGGGAATATTATTTGAATACGATCGAGGCTGTGGATAAACTCAAAGACTCAGGCTACCAAATCTGCGCACTGGAGCAAGTCGAAAACTCAAAAATGCTGAATGATTTTTTACCTGAAAGAGGCCAAAAATACGCTCTGATCTTTGGAAATGAGGTTTTTGGAGTCGAGGATGAGGTATTAAAATCCTGTGATCATATATTGGAAATTCCACAACTCGGCACCAAACATTCGCTGAATATTTCCGTGTCTTTAGGAATCGCAGTGTGGGACCTGATGGTGAAATTGGAGCAGTTTTAGTCTTTCAGGAATCTGTATCGAATGCCGAAAGATCCTCGAAATAGGCTTTCAGATCCAACCAATCCAGCCCCTTCGATATGAAAGCCAAAATCTTTTTGATCAAAAGGATAAATATTCAATCCTATCGGGATTACCAATCCTGGAAAGCTTTGAACTCTTCCTCCAAGTCCTGCATAAAAGTCAAACCGGTCATTTCTATAAAAAACTCGGTTGACCACTAACTCAAGTGAAACATCATAGAAATAATTATCAGTACCGACCCGAAATTCTGGTAACCATTTTTCTCCGAGTTGTTTATTTACCGCAAGGAAAGGCAGATTACTCTGATGATAAGAAACGGTCCATTGTGCAAATGAGACAGTGGAGATCAAGCCAAAAAAGGCCAAAAAAATAAATTTTTTCATTGTGTAAATTGAGTAGTATAAAATAATTAAAAGCCCAAATCGATGAGTTTGATGTGAGTTTTGATCATGTTGCTGCTTGCTTTGGCGACAATTTTTCCGGATTCTTTTCTGATTACTGCTTCCCAGTGATTAAGGTTTGAACCTGACCGGACTAATTTTGCGGAAACTTCCAGCATTTCTCCTACCTGAGCAGAAGCGAGAAAATCCACATTCAGATTAATCGTAGTCATCAGATATTCGGATCCAGCTACAAAATTTCCCATCCCAATCACATCATCCATCATCAGAGATGCGATTCCTCCATGAAGCATTTTAGCTGGATTACACATTTCAGCTCTTATCTCATAGGAAACCTTGATATGATGACTATCAATTTCAAGCAATGTACCAGCCAGCCAATTACCTGCTGCCGAGGGGGTTTTGTCTAGCTTCTTTCCAATGTGGGTTTTAAAAAATTCTAGTTGAGGCGAGGTACTTTCCATTTTAATTTATTCGTTGGTTTGGTTCAGAAGCCTAAAATAGTCGTTAAGAATGGTTTTCAAAACTTCTTTTTCTTTTGGTGTATCCCAAATCGGAATCCAGGCTTCATTAAACCATAAATCAAAAGTTGCTGTGTCCTCAATCCATGGCTTTAGCTTATCCACATGGGTTTTGTTATCCGATTTATTTCCGTTTTTCAGAATGAATTCTTCAGATTGATTTTGCCCTGATGCTCTGATTTTGATAGGCCAATCCAAATTCAGAGGCTCCAGATAGAGGTAGGCCTCATCCTTCTGAGAATTCAGAATAATCAAAAGATCAAGTCCTGGTTTAGAATCAGAAATCTTCCTCTTGCCATGACGATAAAGTGTCATCCCGGCGTCAGTTCGATTTTCGCGATCGTAATAACTCGCCCGGACATTTAGAAAATAAAGTCGGTCCGAATCCGCCATTCTGAACGTGTCGTCTTCCCCGCTATTATTGGCTCTTTTATCGTTGAAAAAAGACAGAACCAATACGAGAGAAATTGAAGCGATCCCGAAAATCTTGATGATTTTAAGAAGTTCAGGAGTTAAAATCGG
>JBILPR010000275.1:0-6001 GCA_044373795.1 Algoriphagus sp.
CCTCCCGATAGTTATCGGGATGAGCTAAGGAGGAATTTGGTTTTTTCCGCTCTAACCTCCCGATAGTTATCGGGATGAGCTAAGGAGGAATTTGGTTTTTTCCGCTCTAACCTCCCGATAGTTATCGGGATGAGCTAAGGAGGAATTTGGTTTTTTTTTCCGCTCTGACCTCCCGATAGCAATCGGGATGATTAAGGAGGAATTTGTGTTTCCGAGTCCCGCTTTTGGAAATCGTGTTGCAAATGTAGGTGCCTAAGGTATTTTTTCCAAACTCATTTTAGAAAAAATCTTTGATTTCAAGTCCTGTTTCCTTTTCCATGCTTCAAAATCAGCTACTTACTTTTGATAATTTCTTTGAGATTTTTGCTTCGACTTCTTTGGTTAAGTGCTTTTTGGGAAACATTCCCCCATTTTCCTGAAATAATCTGTACTTATCTCCCCAAAACAGGATAAAAATATCACCGAAAATTTTTAACTAGATCCTAAACCCTTACATAACCACCCTTCCTATGAATAAATCGATAAACAGACGGAATTTCATGCGCTATTCGGTCCTGACTACGCTGGGACTGCAGTTTTTGCCTTTTACCGGTCTCAAAGCCGCGCCTTCTGACCGGGTTCGGGTGGCTCATATAGGTTTGGGCGGGATGGGTCTTGCGCATATGAATTGGTTTGCGAATTTGCCGGAAGCCGAAATAGTCGCCCTCTGCGATGTGGATGAGGATCATGCGAAGGAGGCTTTGGCACAACTCAGGAAAATCCATCCGGATACAAAGGCGGAGATCTATACCGATTTCCGGCGTGTGCTCGATCGACAGGATATCGATGCAGTGACGATCGCCACGCCTGATCATTGGCATGCACAGATTACTATTTTGGCTTTTCAGGCAGGAAAAGATGTCTACAGCGAAAAACCGCTTTCCTATTGCATGCGTGAAGGTCAGTTGATGCTGGCGTCACAGAATAAGCACAACAAAATCTTCCAGCTCGGCACCCAAATCCACGCAGGCGATAATTACCATCGCGTCGCTGAGATTATCCAATCCGGAGAATTGGGTAAAATCAAAACTGTCCGACTTTGGAGGACGGGAGAGCCGCCGGTAATCCCAAGCCTGACTTATCAGGCTCCGCCTCCCAATCTTAACTGGGATATGTGGCTGGGCCCTTCGGCTTATTCAGAGTATGCTCCCGAAAAATGCCATTTCAATTACCGCTATTTTATGGAGTATTCCGGTGGTGTTTTTCAGGACTTCTGGTGTCATATCGCTGATGTCGTCTGGTGGTCAATCGCTCCCAAGGGACTAAAGTCTATATCTGCAAACGGGGAAAAATCGGATGGAGTAGGAGATACCCCCAAATGGATGGATGTGGATTTCAAATTCAAAAAACTAGACCTTCACTGGACCTCCGCTCCTCCTGATGTACCCGGAGCGAAGGACAAAGGAATTGGCGCCTATTTCGAAGGGTCAAAAGGAACGTTGATTTGCGACTACGATACGCGGGAAATCCGGATTGACGGACAGGTGCTGAGTGATATTCCTGAAATCCCGAAGACGATCACCCGATCTCCAGGTCACCAACAAAACTTCATCGATTCTGTAAAATCCCGTCAGCAACCTGAATCCAAATTGGAGTACGCCCGACAGATGACGCTTCCGATGCATTTGGCCATGATTTCTTACAAATTGCAAAAGCCTCTGAAATGGGATGCGAAGAAGGAGCTTTTCAAAAGAGACGACGCAGCCAATGAGTTGCTATGGAGGCCGTATCGCGAAAAATGGAATTTGATCGGAGCATAATCAACCCATTTTTAGTAACTTTTCTTAAATCTCACCAAAACCATGGAAAAATATACACTCACTATTAACGGTAAAAAGCAGGAGGTCACGGCCACAGAAGATATGCCCTTGCTCTGGGTACTGAGGGATCTCTTATCTATGAAAGGCACCAAGTTCGGTTGCGGTCAGGCACTATGCGGAGCATGTACTGTTCATGTGGACGGTGAGGCCGTCAGATCCTGTAGCCTGCCGATATCTGAAGTTGGCGCTGCGCAAATCACCACCATTGAGGGACTTTCGGAGGAAGGAGACCACCCGTTGCAAAAGGCTTGGGTGGAGCACGTGGTTCCGCAATGTGGATACTGCCAATCGGGGCAAATTATGAATGCAGCGGCTTTGCTGAGCAAAAATCCTAGTCCTTCTGAATCGGATATTGAAGCTGCTATGGAAGGTAATCTCTGCCGATGCGGTACGTACAACCGAATCAAGGACGCCATTTTTTCCGCTTCAAAATCTCTCTAACCCTCCCTAAATCAGCAAACTCATGATGCCTAAATTGCCATTTTTGAAAAAGCAGACCTCTGATGTCTCCAATCCACTCAGCACAGGGGACCGAAGTGAGATTTTCAGAGCCTCGAGAAGGGATTTCCTAAAACTTGGTTCCCTTGCCGCGGGCGGATTCGTATTGGGAGTCAATTTCCAATGCAGCGGACCCAAGGGCGAACTGATCACGTTCGCGCCCAACGTCTTTGTTACCATAGGTTCGGATAATATTGTGACCATCCTTGCCCATCGGTCCGAGATGGGAACCGGTATCCGAACATCACTTCCGATGATCGTGGCCGACGAACTTGGGGCTGACTGGAGCCTGGTGAAAATCGTTCAGGCCGAAGGTGACGAGGAAAAGTACGGCAACCAAAATACGGATGGCTCTTTTTCTGTCAGGATGTTTTATGAACCCATGAAAAAGGCCGGAGCCACTGCACGACACATGTTGATGCAGGCGGCTGCCAAAGAATGGAAAGTGGATCCATCTGAATGTGATACCGAAGCCAGCCATGTGATTTTGAAGGGCGGAAGTAAAAAAATCCCGTTTGGGGACTTGGTCGCTCAGATTAAGACGATGGAATTGCCAAAGCCGGAAGAGTTGAAGATGAAGGATTTTTCAAGCTACAAGCTCGTCGGGACGGACGTTCCAATTTACGATGTTAAAGACCTCGCGACCGGAAAGGCGGTTTTTGGTGCGGATGTGAATTTGCCCAATATGCTGATCGCTGTAGTCCGACGCAGTCCTGTGGTAGGAGCTAAGGTAATTTCTTTCAATGACCAAAAAGCCTTGGCCGTTCCTGGGGTGAAAAAGGTCGTAAAAATAGAAGGACCGGGTCTTCCCGCACCTTTGGATCAGCCCTTGGAAGGCATTGCAGTGTTGGCAGAAAATACTTGGGCAGCAATAAAAGGAAGTGAAGCCTTGGAAATCGAGTGGGATTTGGGACCCAATCAAACCTATAATTCTGGCGCTCAACTTCAGGAAATGCTCAAAAGCACCGCTTCTGCGGGTACTGTAAAAAGAGAGCGTGGCAATTTCAACCAGGCAAAATCCTCTCCCGGAAAAGTTCTTGAAAAAACGTATTTGGCCCCTTTCTATGCACATGCTACTGTAGAGCCACCCGCCGCCATCGCAGATTACAAAGCTGACGGATCGGTGGAAATCTGGGCGCCAACTCAACATCCGCAGTGGGCAAGAGGTGCTGTCGCCGGGGCGTTAGGCATAGAACTTCCCAAAGTAAAAATGAATGTGACGCTTTTGGGTGGAGGATTTGGAAGAAAGTCTAAGCCGGATTTTGTAGTGGAAGCTGCTTTGCTTTCTAAGGCAGCCGGAGTTCCTGTCCGGGTGCAATGGACGCGAGCCTGTGATTTGCATCATGACTATTTTCACTCCCACAGCGCGCAGAGGATTGTTGCCACGCTGGACAGTTCAGGCGATCTGACAGGCTGGAATCACCATACCGTCTTCCCGGCTATCGGATCTACAAATACTCCTGCGCCGCCTTCAGATGGTGAGTTGGATCTTGGCTGTCGGGATTTTCCTTACGATGTTCCAAACATTAAGATCGAAGCCCACGAGTCAAGTGCTCATACACGAGTAGGTTGGCTGAGATCTGTGAGCAATATTCACCATGCTTTTGCTATTTGTACGATGCTCGATGAGATAGCTGAAACGCGTGGAATTGACCCGGTAGATCAGGCTGTCCAGCTTTTGGGCGCCGCCGATAAAGACCTTGTTTTCGCAGGTGAGATGATTGGTGATTATGGCAATTATGGGGAGAAAATCGAAGACTTCCCATGGAGTACCGGGCGTATGAAAAAAGTCATCGAAACCGTTGCCGAGAAATCAAATTGGAAACAAAACCTGGCTGCCGGGAAAGCTGTGGGATTTGCGGCACATAAGAGCTTCCTGACGTACGTTGCCTGTATAGTGACGGTGGAAAAAGATGCCGCAGGAAATCTCATTATACCCGAGGTTCATTATGCAGTGGACTGCGGAATCGGAGTCAATACTGATCGAATTCGATCTCAATTTGAAGGAGGAGCACAGTTTGCTACAAGTTTGGCTATGACTTCAGCGATCACTTTTGAGGACGGAGTAGTTCAACAGAACAACTTTGATACGTATCAGGTCATCCGCATGCCTCAGGCTCCCAAAAAGATTGAAGTGCATATCGTTCCGAGTATGGAAAAACCCACTGGTGTCGGAGAGCCACCTGTTCCGCCATTTATTCCTGCTTTGGCAAATGCGATCTACAAGTTGACGGGTAAGAGGAATTATGAGTTACCGTTTAAAGCTTAGTAGTTGAAAAGTGTGGAGATGGATTAGTTAGTGGAGAAACTATTTCTAAGTAATATAAAAGTCAAATGCAAAAGGAGGTCTCAAGGCCTCCTTTTGCATTTGATCCATTTTTCCAAATTGATTAGGTTTTTGGTTTTAATAGATGGTTGTAAATCGCAGTCACACCTAAAACCATCAATCCTGCTATTACAGCCAATAAAACATTGTAAAAAGCAGGAGCTGAAAGAGTGAGTCTTAAAAAAATGGTAGCTAGAGCGAAAGAGGAATACCGAAATAGGTTATAGTATTTGGTGGTGTATCGTAGTGAAAATAACAGAATAAAAATATCCGCAAAGATTAGGAGGGTATAGAAGGTTTTAATGCTGAAAACAATCTGATTGCTCTGATAGGTGCTGATTAAATCAAAGATTCCAAGTAAAATAAATATAAGAGTGAGGTAAATGGACATCAGTTTTTTGATGGACGCAAATTTTATCTGCTCTTCATAACTCTGGGTGATGCGTTGATGTCTTTGCATACGGTAGAAAATTCCCGTTATCAAAAAGACCAAAATCGCTCCAAAGGCATCTGATACGATAGGGAGAAGTTCCAGAAGAAATTCAGGTTTCCAGTTCAAATCTCCCAAGTAATGTCCGAATTCCTTGAAAGCATCCCGAAGTAATAGAAGTGAAATGATCTCAAACTGCTTCCCGACTGCATCTGCTACTGATTTTGGAATTAAAAAAATCAATCCCAAAACTTCAAAAATCAGCAAAACATTGAATGCAAGTTCAATGGCAAAAAAGGGAGAGATCTCTTTAAAAGGGATCGCAAAACCCATGTAGTCTAAATAAGCGATCAGCATTCCGACCAAAAAAAAGCCAATCACCAAATTGCTAATGAACCTGGAGGTCCTTGCGCTTTCCCATTGCTCATCCAACCGGTCAAAAAGAACTATTTGTTTTCGAAAGAAATTTTGTATCAAGACGGCCTAAGATTTTAAATTTGAAAACTAGCTTAACTCTTATTTATTGAAGTAAATAAAAATCACTTCATAGAAGTACAACTACATTACTGACAGTAGGTTTAGAAAATTAGAGAGGCTACTGATTTTTAACGCTAAACTTCCGTGTCATCGTTTTGATGAATTTTATTTTTCGGAATCTCATCGCCGACCAATCCTCATCAATCGCGATTTGCCTGACTCCCTCATACTCAAACTGACCCAGGTACTTCCATCCTTTATCCCGGTTGATTTTGGATTTGTAGCGCTTGGAAGTTCCTTTCGGATAGGCCAGCCAGATTGCCTGGTCTTCGGCTGCGAGCTCATGCATTTGTGAAAAGTACTTTTCTATCTCTTCTTCAGTCTGGACAAAAGCTAGCATGAAGTCAGGAT
>JBILPR010000276.1:0-5991 GCA_044373795.1 Algoriphagus sp.
TGAGCTTTCTGTTCCAAAGCTTCCAAAATCCCCTCAACACCCAGATAGGCATTTGCGGAAAGGATGGAGTATTCGCTTAGTTTTTTGCCCGTTTCCATCACGGTTAAATCTTCCTTTTGCCCCTCAACTTCCGTCAGGATATCGTCCCCGTCTACTGCCGCAATGCGAATGGAATAGCCTAAGGAACGCGAAATTTCCTGAACTTTTTTTGCCGCAGCAAGGGGATTTGCTGCTCCCATATTCGTGATCAGCGTGATCTTATTTTTGACCAAATGAGGGAGCAAAGTCTCAATCCTTCGAGTCAATAAAGGATCATACCCAAGAGCTGGATCAGTCAATTTTCTTTTTTGTGCCAACCCAATTGTCCGTTCTGCCAGGCATTCTAAAACGAGATAATCCAGTTGCCCACTAGCCGCAAGAACCACGGCGGGTTCTAGCCGATCGCCGGAGAATCCTGCACCTGAACCGATACGTATTTTTTCTTTCATGCTTTAAGATGAATTTAGCCTGTAAGTAAGGCGGTTATGATCCTGATTTTTACTCCTCAGTTTCTGTAAAATACAAATAGTAAACTCTACAAAAGGAAGATGTTCCTGCCATTTCCGTGCAATTGGGAATCATCAATTGCACAGTAACGACGGGAAGAATTTTGAAAATGGCTCAAAACCGGAAATACCAAGATGGTCAGTAACCCGGATAAAGCCAACCTCAAAAACTCAAATATTCATTGAAGAAAGGCAGCAAGTCGTGCAAGACACGCCCGTCTGCCGCCCAGATTTTATTGCCGTGATCACCGATATATTCTTCAGCAAAGTGATTTATTCCCAGGTTTTCCAGTCTTTGGCTCAGCATACCGATCTGAACAGGAAAGCGGGGAGAGTCATTTCGCCCCCAATCCATTTTGATGGCGGTTAATTTTCGCAGGTTTTCAGCATAATCGTCTACCATGTAAACGGGCATATTTTTCTCCCATTTTGCAAGTACATCCTCATTTATGATCAATTTGTCTCCCTCATAGGTAAAGGGCATATCGCAATAGAAAGGCGGATTATCGGGATTGGGCGACCAGGCTCTAGCCACTGCCACCAAAACCCGTGGATAATACGTTTTGACCAGTTCCTCCTGAGATTTGATCTTTTGAACGTCCTTAAATGAATTGCTATTCGGACCAAACTCTTTGACAAAAGCCAGTAATCCGGGACTCAAAGCATAGATGCTGCTGAATACCTCAGGATGCAGCATTGCGATTTTGAAAGCACCATATCCGCCCATCGAATGACCTGCAATTCCTCTGCTTTCCCGGGTGGCTTTTGTTCGGTAATGGGTGTCGATGTAGTCCACCAGTTCCTTACTCGTAAAGTCAGACCAGTTTCCGGTCAAACTCGAATTGGAATAAAAGCTTCCGTCGTAAATGGTTTTATGATCCGGGATTACGAAAATAAAAGGTTTGATTTTCCCTGAAGAAATCCCTTTATCCAGAATCATTTTCATGGTCGGATGAATCTGATCATCCCCCATAAAACCATGCAGGTAGTAAATTACAGGAAAGCGCTCCTCGGATTTTTCATAATTGGGAGGCAGGTAAATGGAAACGTGTCGTTCAGGATTTTCGCCACCTGAATTTTCCAAAGTCTTTGATTGAATGACGATTCGTTCTACCGAACCGATTGTTTGTCCCTGCGCAAACAAGGCCATACAGCCGATCAGCCAAATAAGGAGTAGCTTTTTCATAATCTCAGCAGGTTTATTTTGGTATCGTGTCAATTTGATACAATATCTCGGAATTCTTTTGAAGAAAGTGAGAGAAGGGAATTAATTGTCTATATCCAGAAGAATTTAGAGTTGCTCACAAAGGATAAGCTTAATTCAGCAAGAGGGGGGAAGTGTAAATGGATAAAATCTTAGAAGATCAACAGAAACCAACCCAAACCTTCGTAGCAACCTTCCAAAAAAATTATCTCGTCCAGGTTTAATTATTCCGTATTGGATCTCCAAACTTCGAACAGGAGTTTTTTGGATATATTTAGAAAAATTTGAGTCCGAGTTTCTAAGTAATTACAGGCCTAACTAGTCACCCCATCAACCATCCAATGGAAACCAACGATTCTGCTAATAAAATCAACAAGGACTTAATCCTGCGGGAAAATCTCGCACTCCAACGAACAATCCTTGCAAACCAAACTACATTCCTTTCTTTCCTCCGCACATCGATGTATTTCTTGGTGGCAGGATTGAGTATCAAGAATTTATTGGAAGTTGAAGGTGCCTTGATCTATCAAGTTGTGTTTTATATCATCTCAGCAACCATCCTGATTTTTGGGATCCTCAACTACTTGAAGCAGAATAAAAAGATAAATGAAAGCCGGGTTCACATCGGAAATTTCAAAACTGAGTATCAGAAATCGAACTGATCACTTTTTAAGTCGAAATTATCTAACCCCAAAACCTTTGTGTTCTTTCGGGAGGAGGGTGTTTTTAACCGCGAAGTCCGCGAAGGAACGCAAAGTAGTCTGAGTTTGGATTGTTGTTTAAAGAACCTCTCAGAATTCTAAAACCAAAAAGAATATCGACACTGTGATGGATGAGAACTTGTTATTAATCACCACAAAGGGACAAAAGATAAGAAGAGAAAGATCTGGTCACTATAAAATCAAATGGTTTTACTTGCGGGAGTTTGCAATCGTTGCGCCTTTGTGCCATGCCGAGTAAATCCTTTAAGTTCTTTGTAAACTCTTTGAGGTAAAAAAAATCATCCTGTACGATTTCCTGCCTTTCAGGCTGCTCCTGACTTTTAATAGTTAATTGGATTTTTTAAGTTCAAGAGAAATAACCTCCAATAAACCCATGGAAAACGATCGAAGAGAATTTATCAAAAAATCCGGCCTTGCAGGTTTGGGAGTATTCAGCGGAAGTTTGATGGATCTCCATGCCCAAGCTCCGCTTCCCAGTTCAACCCTATCTGCGAGCAAAGAGCTGGAAAAAAACCTCATCGGTTCCTACGGGCCATGGGCAAAAAGCCTGAATCTGGATCATTTACCAAGTCTTTCCTATCGGAATCAGGAATTTACTGACTTACAAACCTGGAAGAAAAGAGCAATGGACAAGGTTAAAGAACGAATGGGTGTGCTGGATTTGGGTGCAATTCCTAAAGTGACGATTCACCAGACGATTCTTTACGACGGGTTGATTTGTGAAGAAATCTCTTACCAACTTCCCTATGGAAACCCAACGAGAGCAGTTATCTTAAAACCTCAAAACACTACCGGTAAGTTGCCTGCGATCCTGGGTCTCCACTGTCATGGAGGCAATAAGTTTCTGGGTTTGGAGAAAATCACCAAAACCAAAGATGACGTTCCTTCCTACATCAATGATCATCATGACAGGTATTACCAAGGAAAGGCTTGGGCCAATGAAGTGGCAAAACGCGGTTATGTAGTGATGGTGCACGATGCTTTTGCATTTGCCAGCAGGAGAGTAATGCTGGAAGATGTGCCCGAAGAGAGAAGGAGCGGGATCTCTGATTTTTCCTTGGATACGATCGAAAAAATCAACGCTTATAATACTTGGGCGTCTGATCATGAACATATTCTGGCGAAATCACTTTTTTCCGCGGGAACAACCTGGCCTGCGGTTTTTTTGGCTGAGGATCAGATGGCGTTGAGTATTCTGGCGTCAAGAGATGATGTGAATCAGGAGAGAATAGGATGTGCCGGGCTTTCGGGAGGAGGATTGAGAACTGTTATGCTTGGCGGACTTGATCCGCGGATTTCTTGTGCAGTTGCTGTTGGATTTATGACTACTTGGACTGATTTTTTATTGTACAAATCTTTCACCCATACCTGGATGAGTTATGTCCCGATTCTTCCCAAAGAACTCGATTTCCCGGATATTTTAGGATTGAGAGCACCATTGCCTACGTTGGTTCTCAATGATTCAGAGGATAATTTATTTACCCTTTCGGAAATGAAAAAGGCAGAAAAGATACTTCAGGATGTTTTTGCAAAAGCTGATGCGTCCGATAAGTTCAGATGTTCGTTTCATCCGGGACCTCACAAGTTTGATCTCGCGATGCAAAAAGAAGCGTTTGATTGGTTTGACAGATGGTTGAAAAATTAAGAAAGGCGATGGAGGGAAATTGCCAGAGGTTTTGTAAATGGCTTCAATAATGACACCAAGTTGGGGCTCTTTTCAGTAGTCCAAAGCAGAATCGAATCGCGAATCTTTTTTTTCTTTGCGTACGTTGTTTGGAAAAGAAAAATTGGGTAGCTAAGTTCCCTGTTTTTGGAAACACATTTTTTCGCGATGACAGGTTAACGGCCAAAAAACCTAAGATTTTGTTAATCTTTAAACCATGGGTTGCACCCATGGCTATCATTATATGACCCTCCCGAAATCACTTTGTTCATCGGGTCAAATGCTTCAGGTTCGGTTCCCGGCGGGAAGCTTCTTATTAGCAGAATTATTCTTTTGGAACGGCGGGGAGGAGGACGCAGCCGCGAGGCGAGCGGAAGGTTTGAGCGGAGGGAGCTTAGCTGCGTCTTGACCTGCCCGCAAAACTGGCTCTTCACTAAAACAGCCCACTGGGATGTTTCTTTACGCTCAGCCCTTTTTGGTTCAAGCCAAAAGAAAGAACAAAAAAATAGAACTGATCTGTATTTAGAGACAATAGTGGACATCCGAAGCGGTCCCTTACAAATATCAGATCACGAAGCCTATGTTCTCTTTGCGGTAAAAATCAAAAAACTAACCCTTCCGATCAGATTCTCCTGCAACCCTCAATTTATTATCCAACCAGGAATTGTATTCGGAAATGCAACCATTCGAAAACTTGAGCAAATCTGAATTGAATGGATGATCATGCAAAAGCGTCTTTTCCTGATCCAGCCAAATCGCCTGAATCGCATCTAACTCTTTGCGAATTTCCGGCTGACGTTTCCTATAGTCTTTTTCAATCCATTGATGTAGGCTTTTCGCTTTCCACCAAAGACTTTGATCGGGTTCCGCCCCGGGATTGAGCAAAGCGCCAGTATCATTTCCCCCGAAATATAAAGGTAAATACACACTCATGCAGGGATGCGAAGTCGCTGTCAGCCAAACGGTATGCGCCTGATTTTTTCGGATTTCCGCAACCATACTTCCGGTCGTGTCGGATGGATTTGTCATACCGGTCGCATGCATGCAAATGCTCCCGGTTGTTGCTTTTTTGGGAGTGAATTTTCCCTCCGGAAGATTGTGTTGTCGCAGCGCTTCGAAAAATGTTGCCGCTTCAATTCCCATTTCTCTCTTCTCCAAAAAACCGGTTGTACAAGCCTGTCTTCCTGCTGCTCTTCCCAGTTTAGTGTATAGCAGATCTGAGAATTTACCGCGAAAACTGGTTCCCTTTTCTGCAAAAATTCGCTGAAATGTTCGGGCCTCTTTTTCCAGATGAATCGCCTCAAAATCCTCCCCAATGCTCAGGGAATTGGAGATGCTGCCGATTCCGGTTACGCGCTTATAAGCCCAGGATTTGCCGGCAGTTTCCAGAATAAATGCCTCTGAATGATCAGCAATCAGGAAGCTGTTGTGGTAATAGAAATCTTTGTTTTGATAGCCTCCGCAAGCATTTTGACCATGTTCACTCAGTAAGTCAGTAATGCAGATTACCGCTTCCATGGCTTTTTTGCACCTTTCCAACCCCAAGCGCAGCAGATCCATTCCCGTGAGCCCAACCTGCTTTTTATCAAACTTCACATTGGTGAAAACAGCTTCATTTCCGATGACCAACCCATATTCGTTAACTCCCATTTCCGCCCCCCACATCTGGAAAGGCTTGGATAGGATGACTTCATGCGTTTCCTGCACCTGCGGAATTTTGAGATAAGTGCATTGGAGTTCTTTTTCCTTCGGAAAAGCTTTACAAAAATGAGCGACTGCCTGTGTCTCGAGCGGTTCCCGGTCGGAATTTTTCCCCAAAATCAAATTTCCTGATCGGGTAAATGCGGGAGGGGCAAC
>JBILPR010000049.1:0-19504 GCA_044373795.1 Algoriphagus sp.
AGGGGACTGTCCTCAGCGTGCGGCCGCTAACTGCAGAAATGTCTGAAAATCTAACCAAATCTGAAAGCCTGCCTTTTGTGGGTGTTGGATTTTTCTTTGAAAATCCCGCAATCATTTGCGCTCCACGAAAGGGAATTGTTTCGGAAATCAAGATGGACGTAGAAAATGCTGCGACGGGACCATCGGATTTCGACTCAGAAAACTTTGTGGAGATTTACCACCAAGACGGGATCTTCAGTCGATTGACAGGGCTTAAGGCCAATTCAGCAAAAGTCGCTGTCGGGGAAACTGTATTCCCGGGTCAGGCCATCGCAGAATCTTCCGCCCAACCAAACCAATCCAACCACCATGTGAAAATGATCCAAAGCAGGTGGGAAATGGGAGAGATGGGAATGATTTGGGTCAATTTCCCGGTAAATATTTTTGCAGGTCAGCAGGAAGTTCAAAACGCAGGAGTCACTACAGACCTCAAATCCATCCATCCCGCAGAACTTATCTCCAAGGAGATGGACAAAAAAGAACTCAAGAAGTTTTTGGGGAAATAATGGATGAATTTTTTGAAGAAATGGAATTTTAACTTCCAGAAAATAGTCTTGCCGGAAAATCTCTGTTAAGCTGCTTCGTCGGAAGCAGATTTGAAGTCAACGTCCTGCGACGTGAAAAACAAAAAGCAAACCATCGAATTCACGGATCAGAATTATATTCTGAAAAAAGAAAAAATCGTGTCTACAGGTAGATGATTGCACCTTTTTTACTAATCTTCCACCTATGACATGAACGTTTCTCCTTTTTTGTAAAGCGTTTCTATTTTTAATGGGAAGGTTACTGGTTCTAGGTAAAGCGTTCCTGTATTTTGATCCAATGCTTCTGTTTTTTTACCATCTCTCCACTCACAGATATAATTCTTTTGTCATTGATGGTGACATTTTGGGGAAATGAGAAAATCAAGGCTTTGGATTGGAATACCTCAGAAAAAAAATTTCGACACACTTCGGGGACTGGAGGACGGGATTAGTTTGCTTCAACTTATTCACCTAAAATTTGGTCATTTTAATGGATTTCATCTTTAAGTGTTTCCATAATGTAAAAATCCAAAGGATAAAAAAATTAGAAGTTGGGCAGGAATGTTGATTGGATAAGGCCCTGGCTGCCTTGGCAACAAAATATGACAATCTACTTCTAAGCGTTACCTCCGGACAGCAGTATGCAGATGATCAAACAGGGGAAAGCACCGCGTCAAATCAACATAATGGGGATTATAATCCCCAAAAATGGGCTAATATTTCCTATCTATCGAAGAAAAAGTAATTCCATTAGCTTCCTAATCAGCAGATTTTAAATAGAAGAATATTTACAATTGTATTTAAAATTTTATAATTCCTGATCTGTAATTTCTTGCTCTGAGTACCTCGCAACCTCACTCTAAGATTTCTCATCAAAGAAAACTACTGGTATTTAAAAGATGACCGTAAGTGATAATTGAGAAATTTCAAGTTTTTGACTTGTCATGACAACTTTTAAGAACAGAAAAACTAAAGAACCTAAAAACTGCAAATCGACTGTAAGCGGTGATTTTCATAATATGGTAGATACTTTGGTATATGGAGTTTAATTCCTTGTGGGATTGCTTTGGGTTCAAAAACGTTTTGCTTCGAAATCGTCAATATCTCAAAAAGCAAAACATTCGGATACCTTATATCTTAATGACCTTTCCGTTTTATGCTAGTTACTAATATCCAAAAACTCAAAATCGTGTGTGATGGTGCGGAAAATTATTCCAAAAATACCCTCAACTCACAGCTATTTTTTGAAAAGGATTTGATATCAACAAGATTAACCTCTCCTGCTAAGTTGAAGTTTTATTTTTCCAAAGACGACAATGATTGCTCTATTCATACCATCCTTAATATTCTTGGTGGTATTCTACTATCAATGGTTATTCTAAAATCATCAGTAGTTAAAAGTAAAGACGATATTTTAAGAAGTTTATCTACCGGATTCATTAGCAATTTGTGAGAATGACTGCTCAAAAAAGAAATTTGCTAGTAGCATTTACTGCTGCAATGTGTTTCGTGATAATTCTTTCTGTTTTTTCTTTCTGGAGTATCCATGATTTTATTAAATCCGCTGAATCGGTTAATCAAACCACACAATTAACTCTGGCACTCGAAAAAATCAAAGGTACAATGAGTGAGGTTGAAACAGCCCAAAGGGGTTACCTACTTACCCACGACAGCGTTTTCCTCAGAAAATTCACGAAGATCATTAATGAATATCCGCGACAGATTGCCATTGTAAAGCAATTTTCTAAAGACAATCCTGAACAGCAAAATAGCATAGCCCAAGTAGAACGGCTTGCGATAAAACGTGTTGAATACCTGAAAAAAATTCTTCAGGTGGATCAAACACACAATGTTACTACCGACAAGTATGTAACCGGTCAGGCTCTTATGGATAGTCTGCGATCGGAAGTGAAAACGATGGTCATCCGTCAAAACAACTTATTGGATCAACAGTCCAATGAATTTCTCAAGAAAAGCCTTTACGCACCTTTTTTCCTATTACTTGCAAGTTTAATTTCTTTTGCAATCGTTATTATTTCCTACTTTAAAATGAACAAGGCATTAATTCGGGAGCATAAATTAAAAGCTGAAGGAATAAGGCAGTCCTATGAACTAGAATTATCAAAAGAGAAGCTTAAAAACGAAAATAAGTTTCAGGATTTGGTGGAGAAAGCACCCGTCGCAATTACCATTTTCAGAGGTAAAGATCTTGTGGTGGAAATTGCAAACAAAAAACAACTCCAATTTTGGAACAAAACAAAAGAGGAAACACTTAACCGCCCGATTTTCGATCACGTTCCGGATGAACTCAACAAGGGCCTATTGGGAATGCTGCGGGAAGTACTGTCAACAGGTAAACCGTTTATTTCAAATGAAATGCCTTCTACATTTGTTCTAAATGGAATAGAACAAACATGCTATGTAAATTTTATTTGTGAACCCTTATACAAAGATCAACAGATTGATGGGATAATAGCTGTCTCCACTGATGTCACCGAACAGGTCCTCGCGCGAAAGCAAGTGGAAGAAAGTGAATTAAAATTCAAGTCTCTCATAGCTGCTGCTCCTCTTGGCATTGGAGTTCTTAGAGGCAGAGAATTAGTTTTCGAAAATCCCAATCAGAAATTAATTGACATAGTGGGAAAGGGCCCGGATATCACTGGAAAACGCCTGACCGAAGTCATGCCTGAGTTACTTGAATCGGGACAGGAATATCTCCAGATTCTGGATGAAATCTTTACCTCAGGTAAGACGTACCAGTCCCTTGGCAGTCTGGTTAGCATTGTAGAAAACGGAGTGTTGAAAACCGGTTTTTACGACATCAATTATGTACCACTATTTAATACAGAAAATCAAGTTTATGCCATCCTTGACATTGTTAAAGATGTAACTGAGCGTGTTGAAGGCTTAAAAAAAATACAGGAAAGTGAGCAGCGTTTCCAAAACCTGGTCAGAGACGCATCGGTAGGTATCGTGGTACTGACGGGTGAGGATATGAAAGTAGAAATTGTGAATGAGGGATTTAGCCGTTTACTCAACCTGACGCCAGCCGACTTGTTGCGTCAAAACATTTTTGAAATTATACCTGACGCAGAGGATTATTATCGTCCTATTTTAAGTCGGGTAATGCAGAGTGGAACTCCAGTCTTCCTCACCGATAGTCCATACTCTGTGGTAATTAAAGGAGAAGTCATTGAAGGGTTTTTAAATGTGGTTTACCAGCCGTACCGTAATAGCCAGGGGGATATAATTGGAGTCATTGTGCTATGCAATGATGTCACTCAAGAGGTGATTGCAAAGAAAAAAAGTGAAGAAAGCGAACAGCGTTTTCAAGCAGCTATTGAAGCAGTGCAGGGTGTTTTATGGACCAATTCTCCAAAAGGTGAAATGGAAGGTGAACAAATCGGTTGGAGCTCACTTACCGGGCAGACCTATGAAGAGTATCAGGGATTTGGCTGGGCAAATTCGGTACATCCCGATGATAAAGATGCGACACTAGAGGCGTGGAAGTTAGTGATGCAAAATTCCAGCATTTTTATTTTTGAACACAGGCTAAAAATGAAGGATGGAAGTTACAGGAACTTTTCAATCAGGGCCATCCCCCTTTTTAATACGGACGGCTCTTTGCGCCAGTGGGTGGGTGTACACACCGATATTACTATCCAAAAACAACAACACGTCGCATTAATGGAAAGTGAAAGCCGCAATCGTTCCTTGGCAGATAATACTCCTGTGATTTCATTTATTTTAGAGCCGGGCCCATATGCTTCGGTAAGCTATTGGAACAAGACTTGGTTGGATTACACAGGGCAAACTTTTGAAGAAGCCTTGGGCAGGGACTGGGATAGCATTATTCATCCGGACGATTTGCAAGGTGTTCTTAAAATTTATGCGGATGCGTTTGAAAAACTCGAGTCTTTTCATTTGCCAGGAATAAGGGTAAAGCGGCACGACGGTGTTTACCGATGGCATTTATTCAAATGCAATCCACGGCATTTAGCGGATGGTGATTTTATGGGGTATATCGGTATTGGCTTCGACATCCATGACAAAAAGCTGGCGGAAGAAAAATTGGCTTATCGAACTACCTTATTAGAAGCGCATAATCAGGCAAGTGTGGACGGAATATTGCTGGTAGATGCAAGAGGCAAAATACTATCCTACAATGAGCGATTTATTGAAATCTGGAATATACCTCAACCCATTGTAGCCACAAAAGATGATGAAGCTGCATTAACATTTGCCATGTCACAGTTGGTCAATCCCCAACAATTTATTGATAAGGTAAAGTATCTGTATTCGCATCCCACCGAAACAATCCTCGATGACCTTGAATTTAAGGATGGTAAAATAGTTGAGCGTAACGGGTACCCCGTAATTGGTAGAGATGGGATTTACTATGCCTGGAGTTGGACGTTTAAAGATGTGACCCGGCAAAAACAGATTGAAAAAGAAATCAGAGATAGCGAAGAACGATTCCGATCACTTGCTCAAACATTACCTCAATTAGTTTGGGTGACGAATGCACAAGGCATTTCAGAATTTGCTTCAATAAGATGGGAAGAATATTCAGGTATAGAACCCAATGGTGAGCTGGAATGGAAAGCGATCGTACATCCTGAAGATTTGGACAGGATCAACAACGCCTGGGCACACAGTTTAACAACCGGAGCTATTTACAAATCTGAGGTGCGGCTTAAAAATAAAAATAGCGAGTACAGGTGGCATGGAGTAACTGGAGAACCTGTGTTTGATCAAAATAAAAAAATTGTAAAATGGGTAGGGACATTTACTGATATCCAAGAACAAAAACTAAACGATGAAAGGAAGGATGAATTCGTAAGTTTAGCCAGCCATGAAATGAAAACACCGCTTACCACCGCCAAAGCATATCTTCAGATGCTGGAACTTACTCTGGATGGAAACGACGAGGAAGCAACCCTTTTCGCCAAAAAAGCGAACCAATCTGTTGACAGACTCACTGAACTGGTAAGCGAATTATTAGATGTAAGCAAAATAAGGCTTGGGAAGTTACAATATACCCTCGCCACGTTTGATTTAAATGAGTTGATCGATGATACGGTAGGAAATATACAGCTTACCACCACCACGCATAAAATAATTAAGAAAGGAACAATATACGATCAGGTGTACGGTGATAAAAATCGACTGCAACAGGTGCTGATAAATTTATTATCCAACGCCATCAAATACTCACCCGGTGAAAAGGATGTTTTTATAACAATCGAGCAAAGGGGTGACACGATACAAGTTTCGGTAAAAGACGCAGGTATCGGGATTGCCCAAAATAGTCTTTATAAAATATTCGACAAATACCATCGAATTGAAGAGCACGCTGTTCATTTTCAAGGTTTAGGTATTGGGTTGTTTATTTCTTTTGAAATTATTCAGCGTCATAAGGGTAAATTATGGGCGGAAAGTGAACCAGGAAAAGGAAGTGTCTTTCATTTCACACTTCCTTTAAACAATTCTTTAGCAACAAAAAATTAACGTGGGAGATAATCAAAAAATAGATTCACTAGTGAACAAGGATAAACCTTGCAAACGTATTTTAGTATACGATGATAATCACGAAATTTTGACCATGTGCAAAATTATTTTAGAAAAATTACACTATCACGTGATGACAAATCCAAGATGTGAAAATGTGATTAATGACGTGGATAACTTCAAACCCCACTTTATATTAATGGACCTTTGGATACCCGAAATTGGCGGTGAGAAAGCGGTTGAACTGCTAAAAGCAAACCCTATGACAAGTCAAATACCTGTTTTCTTATTTTCAGCCAATGCAGATATCAAAGAAATAAGTCAACGAGTCAATGCGGATGGGTATATCGCAAAGCCATTTAATATAAAAGAATTATTAGAATCAATAGAAAAACATACTCAAATCTCCCAGATTGGGATCGAAGAGTAAGTAACAAAGGAATAGCAGCAGCTACTTCTTTAGATTTTTTAGTTTAAGTATTATGTATAAACCAATTGTCCTGCTTCTCCTGAAGCTGGACGAGTTCGAATCGTCTCAAAGTTGCCATGTTTATAGCTCCTGCAAAGGCCCATATGCGCAGAATATGACCAAAAGGTATAAAGTCATCACCCACTTCTATCGTTGCTTTTTGGTCCTTTTCAGTAAAAAAATCTGTGCCTCCCTCCGTGTATCTATATGTAACTTTTAACTCTAACTCTGACTCAAATTCCTCTGCTCTTTCAGCGGCTTTGCGGTAGAAAAAAGTGAAGAAAAGTGAAAATTTCAAACCTGATACAAGCTTTTTCTTTTGGGGGACATTCCTATTTTAAATTCCCTCGGAGTCATTCCCATTTCTTTTTTGAATTGGGGCGAGGAATAAGCCACGCTGCTTGACCTCTTGCAAATCAACGTGTAAAGTCCATAAAATTCGGCGAGGTGAGTAAGAAGGTGGCAATCCGAAAACGGCCTACCGGAAATACTTTACTTTCCTGAGGGCTCTGCAGCCTGTCAAAATGATAAAGTATTCAGATATTGTCAAAAGCATTCTTAAATCAAAAAAATCAATTCAATGAAAACGAAAGCAATCAGATCCCTTTTGTTCGCCCTGATGATAATCGCAATGGGGATAATCAATATGATAGTTTTCCGAAGCGAGTTTCCAATGCTTTGGCTGGTGACACTTCTGGCGAGTATAGTAGTTCTTATTCTGTTTCCTTATTCCAAATTCTTCCAAATCAAAAAATCATGAAAAAACACATCACTCCAATCTTTCTTTTGGCCATTCTGGGATTTGCAAGCTGCAACCGCCCTGAGCCCAATTTTGAAGGTGTCCTGATGACTGAATACGGGCGAAATGGCATTGAATCTTTTAAAGTTGTAACCGGAGCACAGGGACTCTTGGGACCTGGTTCCGAACTTTACCAGGTTCCAATGTTTGAGCAGAAAGCCGATTGTGACCCGGTCAATGTCAATGCACGTGACGCGGGAATTTTCTCTGTGGATCCTTCTTATACGTACCAAGCTCTGCGAGGTAGCGGCCCGGAAATTATCCTCAATTACAAACATCTGGGTACAGGCGAAGCTTTTCTGGACAATGTGGAGTTGAACACGCTAAACAAGCTTGTCACCGATTCCTACAGGGAAGAGGCGCGTAACTATACTACTGACTCGCTGATGAATAATCTGGGATCATTTGAGCGAGCTGTGGAATCTTCACTGGCAGCCAAATTTGAGGGTAGAGGCTTTCTTCTCAATACACTCACCTCCGGACTCACTCCTCCTCAATCCATGTCTCAGGCCATCGAGCAGCGAAACAATTCTATTCAGGAAGCCAACCGGGTGAAGAATGAACTGGAAACTTCTCGAATGCTATTGGAGAAGGCTCGTATTGATGCTGAAACAAACCGAGTGGCCTCTGCTGGTCTTACTCAAGAAGTTCTTCAGGCGAAGTGGATTGAAGCAATCAGGACAACAACAAACAAAGTCATCATCACTGATGGCAGGACGCCTATCATATTGGGGGGGAATTAACCCCTCCCAATCTTTTCCAATAATCAGTGCTCAGTAATCTTGTAACAATTGGCCCTGAAGAATCGGGGCACTTGCCTGCAAAAGGAAGGGCTGAAGTTGTTGGTAAATCGAATTACTCCCGACAGCTGAAAGTGATCCAATAAATAGAAGGGTAAGCCGATGGAGGAGGAAATGATCCACCGCGACGGATCATTTAAGAATTGGGCCAGTCCTGACAATATTTGGGAGAAGGGAGGGGAAATTACACCCAGCGTTCATTCAAACCTCAATGTTGATAATCAATATATTACGCCGAGGTGGGGAATAGCGAAAAGATTCGGAATGCGCAGGAAAACAAAAGACCTTTTTCCAAAAACGAGACATATCCCTTCAAAATGATATCATGTTATTTTGTTAAGATTTTGATTTGATCTAGTATTTTTAACACTAATCAAAACAGAACTTAAAATGGTCTCCATGAAAAAATTGAAAAAGAATGAGATCGCCCATACGGTTGAAGAAGCAATGGGCAGCGCTCTGGAAAAGCTGAAAATTACAAAGCCTTCAAAAAAGACAGAGAAGGTGATTGACAAAGTATCCAAGAAATTTTCCGGTCAACTCGAGAAAGAGGTAAAGAAACAGGGTAAGAAAGTTGCCAAGGCAGTGAAGAAAGCTGAAAAAGGTAAACTTGTTTTAGAAAAAAAGGTCAAGGTTAAGAAATAGAATCCTGCATAAATTTCTGAATGCCGAACCAGATTCAAAATGGATCTTTTTCGGCATTTTTATTTTGGTGTAGCACCCTTCCTTAGGAGTTGAACTTATTGGGCAGAAGTAAAATAAGCTCGATGTCCTTCGGGGTAGGGAGGGAATTATATGATTATCTCCATTTCCATGATCCCGATAATATCGTGGACAACTCTTGGATTAAAATGATGGATTATGATTTTGGTTTTTTGGCCGTTTTCAGGTCAATTGATAAAAGATGCGTCACCAAAAACAGGGGGTGGGGATGGGGGGTATTTATTGATTTGTGAAAGGTCTGTGAAGACACAGACCTAGGATGGATTTTTAAGGTTTCTAATTGGCTGGCTTGGATTCAAGTCAGTTTACCCCGCTATTGAAGCAATTGTTGTCATGTAGTAATTGATACAGTGTAATAATGTCAGCACTAGTAATTCCTTATTTTCAAAGTCGTCAAAATATGGAGTTGTCTCAATATTGTAGTCATAGTTAAGTTTATTCCATTTAAAATCAGTTTCAGCAGTCAACAATTCGCTTTCTCTTGTATCAACCAGAATGAACTTACTACTCAAAAGTCCGCTCAGTTTCAGCAAATAATTTTCTTTTCTGTTATTGAAAAAGGTTGTAATCATAATTCCTTTCCAACCCATTTTAAATTCTAATAAAGTTTTGGTGCTTTCTTTCAATTCAATTTTTGAGTCCCAAAATCCTTTTGGTTCCAGTTGATAATTGGCACCATCAGACATTAATATTTCAGCTTTGAACGAATACCATTTTTTATAAATCAATTCTCCGATCCTCTGATTGTCAGATGTTAAATTGAAATTTTGAGAATTTGTGGAGTTTGTTTTGTATCGTCCCATTGATGTTACCTGATTAAATCTAAAATTTTTGAATTCCGTATGGCCTGACAGCAATCAACACGTGTTTGTGCACTTCGGGGTTTTCGGATTGCAAAACTGTCATCTGTGCCGAAGCGAAAAAAAGATTAACGAAACTGCATCCCTGAAAAATAAAAGGATAAGACAATTGTCGGGAGCAGGGGAGGCAAACCACGCCCTACAAAAGCCTAATTCACCGACTCCCGGTACTCCTTTGGTGAAATGCCAACCTGCTGTTTGAACAACCGGGTGAAGTGTTGAGGATATTTGAAGCCAAGTCCATAAGCAATTTCGCTAAGAGAGAGTTTGGGATCATGGATTTTTTCCTTGGCCACATCGATCAGCTTGAGTTGAATGTATTCCAAGGCCGTCTTTCCGGTTTCTTTTTTCACCAAATCCCCAAAGTAATGAGGGGAAAGATTCAGTTCGCCTGCACAATAGGTCACCGAAGGCAAGCCCACTTCCTGTGGTTTTTCGGAAGAGAAAAAATCATTCAGCAATCGCTCAAACCTTTCCAATACTCCCTGATTCGCCAGATCCCGCGTGATAAACTGTCGGTCATAGAAGCGAAGGCAGTAATTAAGAAGCAACTCAATGTTGTCCGCCAAAAGCATTTTGCTGTGCTTATCCACCGCATGATCAAGTTCGTACTGAATCTTCGAATAACAGTCCAAAACCAACCCGCGCTCCCGCTCGGAAACATGCAATGCTTCGCTGACTTGGTAACCAAAAAAGGTGTAATCCAAAATCCGGTGTCCCAAGGAAGTTCCTTTGATCAAATCGGGATGAAACACAATCCCAAAACCTTGGGGCTGGTATAGTTCCTCCCCACCGTTAGCACCAAAAATCTGCCCCGGACCGATAAATACCAACGTTCCTTCTTGATAATCATAGTTGTTTTTGCCGTATCGTAGATCTCCACATACCACATCTTTCAGGATGATCAGGTAAAAGCCAAAATAGGTTTTTCGCAGCCTTCGTGGATTGGCTTTCGAAAAATCAATCACCGAAACAAGCGGGTGCAGGGTCTCGTGGTTGTTGAAAGCATTGTATTGGATGATTGTCTCAAATCTTAGGATCTCTTCCATGGCTATTGCTGATTATCCTTCAAAATTAACCAGTTACCCGTCACTTCTTAATTTCACCGGCTCAATCTGTGGATATGGTAAGTAATCCTGTGTTTTGTATAAGTCCGAAGACGGAAAAGAGAGGCAATTTTGTATCAGACCAAATACATACTTAGAAACCCAAATCCTTTATTTATGAAATCAATAAAAATCGGCATTATCCTTTTCCTAAGCTTGGCACTGAACACATTTGCTAAGAGTTCCGGCGATAAGTCCTTAACCCCTGAGCAACAAGAAATCAAAAAGCTCTCCATGGATAAGTGGCAGTGGATGGCAGATAAAGACATAGCTAAACTCACGCCACTGTTTCACCCGCAAGCTAAATTCGTCCACATGAGCGGCACCTGGACTACAGCTCGTGAACTTGAAATCATCGAAACTGGAAGCATTTGGTATAAAAAAGCAGATGTGAAAGATACTGCAATTGAGATCGTCGGAAAGACGGCTATCGTTTGGAACCGAATCACGCTTACGGCAGAAGTGAGAGGCAGCGATGTGGCGACTGAGTTTACTGTGACGGAAGTTTATCAAAAAAAGGGTAAGACTTGGAAACTGCTGGCATTGACTTTCAGCAGTGTACGCGACACGCATGAACTTGAGAAGTAATAGCTCCTCGGAATTTGTAATTCCGATGACAGATATTAAAGGGATTTATAATCCCATTAAAAAATGACTTGAAAATCCTCAGATAGGAACTTCGAGATTTCATCCCTATAGCTTAACCGCTGCCCAGGTTAGTGCCTGCTTGTGGCAGACAGGTCTCCACTAACCTGTAATCCTTATAAAAAGTGAGTGTGGACCATCCTGAGTTAGGCAGGCACTCACTTTGGCACTAAAGAAATTACATAACCAAATAACCAAAACGATATGAAAAAGACAATCCTAGGACTCTTTATATTCTTCATCGGGGCGCAATTCACCTTTGCCCAAACCACTCCAGAGCAAAAAGAAATCATCGACCTCTCCAAAACAAAATGGCAATGGATGGCCGACAAAGATGCCGACAAGCTAGCCGAGCTGTTCGATGATAAATCAGTATTCGTCCACATGGGAGGTTCCTGGGGCAAAGACAGGGAAGTGGACGTGATCCGTGGTGGTGGAATCCATTACAAGAAGGCAGACATCCATGAAGTATCTGTTGAAATCATCGAGAATACCGCAATTCTCCTCAATCGCATCACACTCTTGGCAGTGGTAGGTGGCAATGAGGTCACCAATCCATTTATCGTAACTGAGGTCTACATTAAAAAGGACGGAAAATGGAAGTTAGGCTCCTTGTCTTTCACCAAGGTGAATACTCCGGGAGGGCAGTAAATACTAGCTGTAGAAGAGCGATTTTTTGATCACCCATTTAGACTGAGTAGAATTTTATTCGATTACCCCAAGTTTCTGTTTGAATTTCATAAGTTTTCCTTGCTGAAAATTTAGAAATTTATAATTCTGAGAATCAGTTCAATTCCATTTTACAAATCAGCATTCACTACAACCTTTTCATACATGGCAACCCTAAATCTTAAAGTCAACAAAAAAAACTACACTGTTGATGTAGATCCAAACACACCCATGCTTTGGGTTTTGAGAGATAACCTCAATCTGGTCGGGACCAAATTCGGTTGCGGCATTGCTCAGTGCGGTGCCTGCACGATCCATTTGGATGGAGTGGCAATCCGCTCCTGTTCACTCCCTGTATCTTCTGCTACAGAAGCAGAAATCACAACTATTGAAGGTATTTCTGAAAACGGTGATCATCCGGTACAAAAAGCATGGTTGGAGCATGATGTGCCTCAGTGTGGGTATTGCCAGGCTGGTCAGATAATGTCTGCCGTAGCTTTGCTCAATGAAAATCCTCTTCCTTCCGATCAGGAAATCGAAAACGCCATGAACGGAAATATCTGCCGCTGCGGCACCTATTTACGGATTAAAGCTGCAGTAAAGACAGCCTCACAATCACTCTAAACCCTCCGGGAAAATGACAAAAGTAACAACGAACATGGACCGCAGATCTTTCCTGAAAGCTTCAGCACTTGCAGGTGGAGGATTGATGCTAAGCTTCAGCTGGCTGGCTGGATGTAAACCAACTCCGGAACAAGCTCTATTGATGCCAAAAGAATGGTTTGAACTTAATAGCTATATCAAAATCGGAGAAAATGGAGCAGTAACGCTTTTCTCTCCAAATCCGGAATTTGGCTCTAATGTCAAAACTTCCATGCCAATGATCCTGGCAGATGAGCTTGATACCGATTGGAAAAATGTATTTGTAGAGCAGGCAGATTTCTATCCTGAGAGATACGATCGCCAGTTTACAGGAGGAAGCCAAGGCATTCGTCAAGGCTGGACTCCGCTTCGTTCAGCCGGAGCTACAGCCCGAATGATGCTTATAAATGCTGCAGCCCAAACCTGGAAAGTTCCAGCAAGTGAAATCACTACAGAAGCCGGAACAATCCATCATAAATCCAGCAACAAAAAAGCCGGATATGGGGAAATGGCAACTTTGGCAGCAACGCTGCCTGTACCAGAAGAGGTAATATTGAAAGAGATCAAGGATTTCAAAATCATCGGAACTTCCAAAAAGAATGTGGAAGGACTAAAGATTGTCACCGGCCAATCACTTTTTGCTATAGATCACAAAGTGGAAGGAATGCTGTATAGCGCGATTGTGCACCCACCTGCTTTTGGTATGAAGCTGAAATCCTTTGACGGTTCCTCGGTAAAGTCCATGCCGGGAATCAAAGATGTATTCTCTGTGAAAGTTTTCAATGACGATTACGAGCGAAATTTTTTCGACACTGCCACCTTCCCCGAGATGATAGCGATCGTGGGCAATTCCACCTGGGAAGTTCTTCAGGCCAAAAAAGCCTTGAAAATCGAATGGGAAAATGCACCTCAATCCAGCTTTTCAATGGCAGGGTTTGGAGGAAATAAATCCACAGCCACTATTCCGGCCGGTCTGGAAAACACCACAGACCACAAAGCAAAAATGGCTGAATACACTAAGAAACCGGGAAATATTCTCAGACGTGACGGAGATCCGGAAGGACAGTTTAAAAAAGCTGCGAAAGTGATTGAGCGAACTTATTCGGCTCCTTTCCTGGCACACAATACCATGGAACCAATGAACTGTTTTGCAGATGTCAAAGGAGGCAAGGCGGTGGTTTATGGACCTACCCAGGCTCCTGAATCTATCATGGGTACTTTGGTTCAGGCTTTGGGGATTCCCAAAGAAAACATTCAGATCAATTTGGCGAGAATGGGTGGTGGTTTTGGAAGAAGAGCTTATAGCCATCACATGGTGGAGGCTGCTCTTATTTCGCAGAAAGTTAATGCTCCGGTGAAGATGATTTATACCAGAGAAGACGATATGACTTCAGGGGTTTACCGTCCTATGTACACTGCAACTTATCGTGCTGCGTTGGATGAAAACAACAACCTGCTTGCGTTTCATGTGAAAGCAGGAGGGATTCCCGAGACACCGATTGCACCCAACCGATTCCCCGCCGGAGCAATTGATAATTACCTGGCTGAAGGCTGGCAGATCGAATCCAATATCACTATCGGAGCTTTCCGTGCACCGCGATCTAACTTTATCGCAAGTGCAGAACAGTCCTTTCTGGATGAATTGGCTGAAGAAATGGCCAAAGATCCTATTGCGTTCAGACTTGAATTGCTTAAAAGGGCTGAAACAAATCCTGTCGGAGAAAGAAACGATTATGATCCGAAGCGATATGCGGGAGTACTTGAATTGGTACGTGAAAAATCCAATTGGGCAACTGCCCAAACAGGAGTTCATCGAGGAGTTTCGGCCTATTTCTGTCACAATTCTTATGTGGCTGAAGTTCTCGACACGGTGATCAGGGACAATAAACCGGTTGTAGAAAAAGTCTACGCTGCAGTAGATTGCGGTATTGTCGTCAATCCGGATGCTGCCGCCAACATGGGTGAAGGAGCTATTGTGGATGGAATCGGGAATGCTTTCTTTGGTGAATTAACCTTTACCAATGGAGTTCCGGACAAGACCAACTTCGACAAATACCGCATGATCCGACAGGCAGAGGCACCCAAATCTATTGAAGTTCACTTTGTGAAAAATGACGTCGATCCAACCGGATTGGGTGAGCCGTTATTCCCGCCGGTTTTCGCGGCTTTGGCAAATTCACTTTACAAGGCTACCGGAAAAAGATTGTACGACCAGCCGTTCCAGCCTCAGTTGCTGGAAATTAAAGGATTGAAAATGTAAGTGGGGATAAATTCATGCTTGTGCGTTTTCTAGCCAGTGGAGAATATTAGTTGAGCAAACGGCTGGAAGACAGATGACGGAAGACCGAAGAAATCAAAAATCTGACGTTTTCCAGATCTCCAGAGTCATAAAAAAAGCAAAAGCCAATAAGGCTTTTGCTTTTTTTATGACTCGAATTGAAATCTTCTTTGAAAAATTTTTTGCCATGGAGCCGCGGAGGTCGTAAAGCCCAGTTATCCTGCTTCTACTGAATCTGGGCTTTTTTAGGAAAATGCCACTCGTCACGATTCAAAGCTCCCGCAAAGGCGCAGAAGTGTATTTCGGGCAGGTTTATGACACAAAAATCTTATGTCTTAAATCTTACCTCTTAAATCTTGCGTCTTTTCTCTTGATTCTTGGCTCTAATTTCTCCCGTCTTCGGTTGTCCAACATCCGTCATCAAACATCGGTCATCCAACATCCGTCACCCAACCTCACTTCTTCAAACTCTCCAACACCAACCTCACCAACTCAGCCTTATCCCCATTTGGAATCCAGCGTGATACAATCACCAGGTCATTTTCCTGATCCACATATATCATATTCGTTCCCGCACCGATATGCAAAAAAGCTGTTTTCGGAGCAGTAGGAACTTCCTTCAGGTTATTGTTCAGGTAGTAATTCATAAATCCATAACCCGGCTGTGCGGGGGTAGGAGTGCGGGACTTTTCGATCCAACTTGTCGGGATCAATTGCTTTCCGTTCCAGTTTCCATTTCGCAGCGTCAGGTAACCAAAGCGAGCCTGATCCCAAGCCGAAAGCATCATTCCGCCTCCCCAGTGCGAACCTCCGCTGACGGATTGGATGATTTGTCCGTCCAGGATTACAAATGAATTTTCATAACCAGTCCATCTCCAGGTATCGCTTGCCCCGATCGGATCCATGATTTTTTCTTTCAGGACGTTCGGCAATGGCTTTCTCCAAACATTCAAAAGTGCCAAAGCAAGTACGTTTACCCGGGTATCGTTGTATTCGTAAGCTGTGCCCGGAGCATTTCTTGGGCGCGATCTCCATTCTTTGGTTTCACCGCTCGGACGATCCGCCCAATCAGGTTTGCCCCAAAGGCTTCCTTCCCAATCAGAGGTTTGTCGAAGCAAATCATCCCAACGGATGGTTCGATTGTGAGGCGTGTCAAAAAGCTCAAAAACATCGTCCTGCATCAAATGATCCGCTTTGTTCATCATCGCCCGCACCGGGTCAAAAGGATAAATCGGCGCCATGTAAGGATAAACCAGGTCATTTTCACTTTTGATTAGACCAGCTTCTAAAGCAAGTCCGGCAGTCGTGGAAAGAAGGCTTTTGGCAACGCTGAAAGTCAAATCCACACGCTCAGGCTCGCCCCATTGGCCGACTACAAAACCTTTGTAGATAATCAAACCGGAGGCCGGACCGCGGGTTTTGGACGGGCCCACCGGATATCCGAAAGGCTCCCGACCGAAAGCACTTTCATAATGAGCGATTTTTAGATTTTTATTCTCTTTGCTTTCATGCGCTACTGCAAACTCAATTGCCTGCTTCACTTTGGCGTCATCCATTCCAAGAGCGGCGGGAGTTTTGGTTTCCCAGTTATTCTTTTCCGGGAAATAGGTCTGCGCCGTCAAATTGGAGGACAGAAAGAAAAGGAGCAGCAAGCTGAAAATCGGATATTTCATGGATGGGTGAGTTAACTGCGATTTTACGCATTTTTTGGATCAGTTGTCCTGCTTCTCCTGAAGCCGGACTATTCTTTAAACCACAAAGAGCACAAAGTTCACAAAGAAAATTTCTCGCCACGGTGCAAAATCGCGACGATTAAAAGCTCCCGCAAAGGAGCAAAGCCGCAGAGAAAACCACCTGATTTTAAAATGACCGTCTCCTCACACTTCTTATATGAGTAAATCTTATAAAAAATTGTGGAATTAGCGGGCAGCATTCGGTGAGTGGAAAAGTTTCGGGTTAGGGTAATGCCTTGGGGAATTTATGGTTTTAAAATAGCCGATCAAGCCGTTAAGAAAATGGGTTAGTTCCCGAAGTGCAACGAGGGAAATCCACCCATTTTTAGGTTTGATCAAGGTTTGAAAATCAAATAGCCTCGAATGTTTCTTTCAATTCAAAACTCCGCCTATTTGAAATAAATTACCAGACATTAAGGTTTTTGGTTACTTTTTGGCTAAAAAAAGTGACGACGAAAAAACTGAATAGCGGATTGAATTAAAGAGAAAGCTTAACTCTTCTTTCAAAAATCCTCCTTATTCTGGTTGTCCCGCTTCTCCAGAAGCCGTTTTTTTTAAACCGCATTGAGCACAAACAATAATATTCGCCACGGCGCAATGATTCAAAGCTCCCTCAAAGGCGCAGAGAAAAAAGCCTGAAGGGCTGACATTGTAATAGCCTGGGGTGAAGCTTGCGGAACCCCAGGTAAGAGGAACAGGAATGCGATATTTTTTTGGCCGATTCAATTTCAAAATCCAATTTCAGGTGTCGCTAAAAACAGGTAGTGTTGATTTTTTAATCTGATACTAACAGAAGAGTAACAAAACAAAAAACTGAGAGTCAGGTTTGAATCTAAGAAAAGGCTCAACTTTACTCTTGCCTCTCGTTTCTTTTTTCTTAAATCTTAAGTCTTAAATCTCTCAAATCTGGCTTCTTGTTTCTTGGCTCTTGTTTCTTAAATCTCATGTTTAAAATCTTACGTCTCATATCTTGACTATGGAAGACCAGAAAATATACATCATCGGCGCCGGCATATCCGGATTGGTGGCAGCAATCGAACTCGAAAAAGCAGGTTTCACTCCCGTGGTCCTGGAGAGTTCGGGCGAAATAGGCGGCCGCATGAAAACAGACAGCGTCGATGGTTTCCTGCTTGACCATGGTTTTCAGGTTCTGAACACAGCCTATCCGGAAGCCAAAAAATACCTGGACTATGGACAGCTTCACCTGAAAAACTTCGATCCGGGAGCGGTGATTTTTGACAAAACAGTATCCTACATCATCACTGATCCTTTGAGAAATCCCCTCAAAATCGTCGGAATGGCATTTTCTAAGGTGGGGACTTTTTTGGATAAGGTGAAAATGTTTACCCTTACCCAGGAACTGAAGAAGAAGTCAAATGAGGAGATCTTCAACGAACCTTCCGTCCCAACTCTTCAATATTTAAAGAATTACGGGTTTTCGGATTTGGTGATCCACAACTTTTTTAAGCCGTTTTTCCGCGGGATTTTCCTGGAAAAACACCTGAACACTTCTTCTCGGATGTTTGAGTTTATCTTCAAAATGTTCTCTATGGGAAATGCGGCTGTGCCTGCGAAAGGAATGGGGGAGATCCCGAAAATGCTCCGGTCCCAGCATAGCAAAACCCAGATTTTCTTCAACTCTCCCGTGAAGCAAGTCGTGGGAAAAAGCATTCATCTGGCCAACGGAGATATCCTCGAGGCAGACCGGATCATCATCGCAACTCAGCCGGATCATGTGATGCCTCAGCTGCATGGGCAGTTTCCGCCGGCACAGAAAGTTATCAACTTATATTTTTCCCTGCAGAGAAGTTTCATGGCGCGCCCGATGATCGGGTTACTTGCCGGAGAAGGGTACTTGGTCAATAACCTGGTTTTTATGGACGACGTGTCTGACGCCTATTCTCCAAAGGACAGAAGCCTGCTTTCAGTGACAGTTTTGGAAACCACGCTCAGCGAGAAAGACCTGATCAAGGCCGTGCAGGCAGAACTTGAACTGATATCCGGTGTGAAGGCTGATTTTTTCAAGTTCATCAAATCCTATTACATCAACTATGCCTTGCCGGCAGTGGACGACCTGAAATACAGCATCCCGTTTACCGAGTGCAAGATCACAGATCATGTCTATCTGGCGGGAGATTACCTGCTTAACGGATCGATTAATGCAGCGATGACATCGGGAAGGATAGCGGCGGAGGCGGTGGTGCATAGCTATATGCAAACGCATTGAATTTTTACCACGGAAACCACTGAGGTAAAAGAAGAGGTCGCAAAGGATTTTTAGAATAAGTCACCAAAACTAAAAGATTGAAAACGATTTTTATTTAGCGAAGCGTAATCTCTGGGACCTCTAAATGATTGATGAGAGTTAATTGTTGGAAGTTCAATCCAAGTGCAATTGAAAATCAATCTAAATTCTCTGAGTTCTTTGTGGTGAAATATCTTTTGAAATTTTTTCAGAGGCCTAGGGAAAAGGGGAGGCCCCAAAAGTTTTTTTTTATCCTATAAGAATGCTTTATTAGGTTTAAAATACTTCAGATGTTCACAGATAAAAAAAACAGAAGCATTTTCCCGCTTCTGTTTTTTTTGGATTACATAGAGTTCTAAATGATGGGAGCCACAGAAAAATCAAACCATTTTTTGCCTCTGTGACCTCATTGGTTAAATCATTTTTTGATCGGGGTCTCATCACATTCCACATCACCGACT
>JBILPR010000277.1:0-5959 GCA_044373795.1 Algoriphagus sp.
TCAGAGATTAACTCTGGGCTGAAATATTTTGATCCGAATGAAACAATATAGATTCTTCTTAAGAAGTAAATTAGTTCTATTACTATTTGCGAGTTTTTGTTTTGGATCTTGCGATGAACCACCTAAAAAGGATGTCATTTACAAGACCTCGATTCAGCCAAAATACATCGATACGGGCAATTCTCTGGGTCAATTTTATTTTTTTAATCAGGTACGAAACGATTCTTTATTTCTTTTCAATGTATTTAGTCATTCATTAGAGATAGTGGATCTTAAGGTGGATTCAATCATCCATTCTTTCAAATTCGAATTCAATGGGTTAAACGCTGTGAATGATATCAGTAGCTTCTATTTTCACAACAAAGACTCTATTTTCTTAGCTGAAGAAAATTCGTCAATTGTTTTAGTTAATGGCAAAGGAGAAATAAAGAAAAGATACACGGACTTCGGGAGTAGTTTTGAGGCTAACGAGAGAGCTAAATTGTACGATAACCTGCCTTCATTTAGATATACTTCACAGCTCATATTTAATCCTGCCCAAGATGAATTGTTGCTGTACTTTATGAGCTTTGATCAGCCGGAAAAGAGGAGAATTTTGGCTTCTTACTCCTTAGAATCTGGTGAATCCAGATCATTACCCATTTACTATCCAGAAATGTATCAAGGTTGGAGATTGGACTTGAGCAAGCTTTTTCTAACTTCCGCCACAATGGATCGGGAAGGTTTTACCTACACTTTTTCTGGCAGTCCAATCGTTTATCGATATAGCTACAGCGAAAATAAAGTCACTTCAGTTGAAGCTAATCCTCCTTGGAAAAAGACTGTGGCAGATCCTATTCCCTTTGGTGAAATGAGCACCGAACAAAAGCAGGCTTTTATGGCGGATAATCCCTTTTACTATAAGATTTATTTTGATCCCTATCGAAATTTATATTACAGGTTAAGTAGTCCACCAAGACCAAATTCCCCCGAGCCGGACTTTCATTATGTTAAGTATAATACAATTTGCCTAACTGTATTGGACAAAGACCTTCAAGTGTTGGATCATCTTTTTCTTCCTAAAGAAAATGTCTACAACGTCGGCTTTTCCTTTGTGACCTCAGAAGGCCTTTGGATTAGCTACACTGCTACAAACCAGGATGACGAGAGTTGGATCAAGGGGGACTTGATCAAATTAGAAAAGGTATTGCCCTGAATCGAACATCATCAACAATCCCCGGCAAGCGTCGGGGATTGTTTTTGTTGTTTAGTTACAAAACACAAGAGTTGATAACTAAAATTACATATTTTGTTGACATATTGAAATTCAAGAAGTTGAATAATTGAATTCTACTAAGAATTTAAAAATAAATTACCTGAAAATCAAGCACTTAAACTAAATTGCTAAAAATAACTCAACTAAAACTTGACAATATGAATGGGGGGGGAGTATGTTTAGTTTAAGTTTTTAGCGCTAAGGGCTTTTAATAAATCTTTTAAATTTAAATTTTAGAAAAATGAAAATTAAATATCTTTTATTATCTCTTACATTTTTAATTACAATTTCCTGTGATTTTAATGATGAACCTTTAGTAGATAATGAAACAACACTAAGTAAACTTCTTAAAGATCCACTATCCACAAGTTTTAATCAAGCGCTCGGCAGAACACATGAATTAAGTTCTCTTTTCATTGGAAACAGTTCGGATTTTGAAAACATTCGACACAAAGAATTTGAATCTATTGATGAATTGAAGGGTTTTATCCAAGTTAACTATAAGAATCCGGATTACGTATTCAATTCTTTGTTTGAAATTGCTACCATTGGGCAGGAAATTAGAAATAAATATCCCGATGTTTCAGAGTTCACAACTGAAGACATTCAAATTTTAATTAACGAAATTGTTGAATCTCGAAAAAATTCAAATAGATCAATATTTTTACCAAACCTTAGACAAATGCAAATGCAAGGGCAATGTGCGGATCAGAGAAATGCTGATTTGCAAACTTGTCAAGAAGGAGCATTGATTGCCGCTGCAGGTTGTGCTATTTTGTCTCCAACTCTTTTGCCCGCTTTAGGATGTGGTGCTTTTGTTTGGTTAGCTGAGCTTGGTTGTATTCGAGCCACCAATAGAGATTATGAAATTTGTTATGAATACGAAAGAATAGCATTATGAAAACGATTAAAAAATGGGAACAATTCTCAGTATTTTTAGTTATCCCTATTGCTTTTGCGGGACTTTTCTTTAAGTCAGTTCCGATTTCATTGCTAATTCTATCTTTTGGCATCCTAATTCAAATCTATATTTTCTTCCTTTACAGGGAGCAAAATATGACTACATATTATTTTAAAAGAAAATTAGGCGCAATCTTGGTCGGTGTAGTTTTAATAGGATTTTTTCTTTTCAAAAACAATGGAGTATTTTGATTTGTGATTCTAATAAAATCTTTCCCCTCGAGGTTTCTAAAACCTCAAAGGTTTTCATCCCCGGCTAGCGTCGGGGATTTTTTTTGTCGTTCAGTTACAAAACGGAAGGGTTGATAACTAAAATTCTTTATTTTATTAACAAATTGAATTTCAGTAAGTTAAATAATTGAATTCTACTAAGAATTTAAAAATAATTTGACTGAAAATCAACTAGTTACAATTTCTTGAAAATATTTTTCAGTTGAAAACTTGACAATATGAATGGGGGGTATGTTTAGTTTAAGTTTTCGATATTGAAGGCTTGTAAATCAATCAAAAAAATTTATGGAAAAACTTTCAAAGAAATAGGGCTAATATTTTTTCGAGCCAATGAAAAAAAAATTATCATACTTAAATTAAAAAAATCAACTCTTAACAAAAGTAAAATAATTTTAATTGCTTCGACTCTTTTAATTGCTTTACTGACTAACTGCGTCGAGAATGAAATTGTTAAGGATGCTAAAGTATTTGAAACATCTGAGATTTCATTTAGTTCTAATAAACAAAATATTTCACTTGTAAGTCAGACAATAGGAATTACTGGCTTTGCAAATGGTATGATGGCACAAAATGACGAATTTATTTTTACTCTAAATGCTGAGCAGTCTTTGTTGAACGGTAGGTACTTTGACTTTAATAACACCCTAATTACAATAAAGAAGATTGGATTTAAAAAGTATGAGGTTAATGCCAAATTGAATGGAATTGGCTTAGTCAAGCTATCCTCTGATTTGTTAAAAAAATCAATGTCACTCAAAATAAATGAAATTACATTTGTAGAAGAAGAGTTGAACTTCTTGAAAAATGAAAATCATATTGCTCTTATTATAATGACGAGCATACTAAATGAAATATTATTTGATAATCCGTCGCCCAATTTAAATGGAGTTAATGCAAGAATTAAATGTGCATATTATGGTTACACTTTGGGTTGGGGTTGGACCCAAGAACAATCTGGTGATCACGAATCCTGTGTTCGTGACGGTTTATGCGAAAGTATCGCAGATAATAGCTGTGTGTATTTAGGTACTTCAATGACTTGTTTAATCGGAGCGATCACTTGTGTAACTATATCTACATTTGTGTGTGACGATGGTGTGTCATGTTAACTATTAAACTAACTGAACATGTTTCTAACTGAATTTCAAGTAACTAAAATGTTTTTGGTGTATCTGATCTTACTAATTATTTCAGCGTCACTTGTACTTTTCAGTAATGGTTGGACATTTAAAGATAAGCTATTAAGACTCCTTATAGTTTTGCTCTTACCTGTTTTGGGTATGTTAATTTTAACTTTTGAGTTTTTTATTAACAAGTTTTTTACTCGTACAATAAGGCAGAATTTATAAATAGTCTGATTTTTCGTGCGTTTTTAAAAATAAATAACAAACAAATCTCACTTATTTTTGTCACTAATTTCAGACTTAAATAAGTTGTTCAGGCATTTGACCTAGCTCTTCTTTCCCAAGGCTTGCTGACTGGTAAGGACTTGACAGCCTTTGTAAAGCGAAGTGTAGAGATGATGTAAACCTTTTGGGTTTCTAAAAACCCCGAAGGTCTTTACAGAAATTCAAACCTTTGGGCCCACGTCGATCTTAATCAAAATTCAAACCTTCGAGGTTTCAAAAACCTCAAAGGTAAAATTTAAATCCCCGGCAAGCGCCGGGGATATTTTTTTGTTGTTTAGTTACAAAACAGAGGGGTTGATAACTACAAATATTCATGTTGCTAACAAATTGAATTTCAGGAAGTTAAAAAATTGTATTCTACTAAGAAATTAAAAATAATTTCCCTGAAAATCAAGCACTTAAACTAAATCACTAAAAATATTTCAACTAAAACTTGACAATATGAATGTGGGGGAGTATGTTTAATTTAAGTTTTTAGCGCTAAGGGCTTTTTAATTATTTCTAACTTTTAAATAAAAAAATTATGAAACGTGTGAGTTTGTTGATTTTATTCTTAATTGGTTTTTCTTTTAATTCCTCTAAAGTTGTTGCTCAAACTACCATTTGCTGTCTTTCAGCTTCAATGGATTATTGTGTTGTAGTATCATATCCTGGTACAGGAGGAGATGGACCGAGTCATTATTTCCGAGGAATAAGAGTATCTTGTCCACAAGTACCTTAAATAAAATTAAGTGCTTGATTTAGAAATCTATTAATTGGATATTAAATCCAATTATAGATTTCTATTTAATTTATTTATTAGGCTGAATATATTTCCAAAATTTAAGAATTATATATTTATATGAATAAAAAATTGATTTTTCAAATATTAATATACGCTATATTATTTAGCTCATGTACTTCTAGAGAGAATAATTTAAATCCAATTTTAAATTTTCCTAAAACTGTTAATTTAAGCTCAAAACATCTAAAATCCGCTGACTCAATTTTTAGAGCCGAGACGATGATATTAATTCATGATTATCTAATTGTACATGATATCGATCTTGAATACGTATATAAAATTATTAATGTTGAACAAGATAGGTATTTAAAGAGATTTGGGAAGTTGGGCGAAGCACCAAATGAATTAATGTTGCCTGTATTTATAAATAGAGTTGGAACGGAAGGTAATCGTGTCGGGATCAACGAGGCTTCTAATCAGACTTTTCATGAATATTCGATTGACAGTATTATAAATTCTATTGATGACTCTGATAGACTTTTAACCACTGAAAAATTTGACTATGGTCATATACGAGTTGCTAATATAGATTCAAATCTTTTTGTTGGTTTTGGATTTTATGAAAATCCCTACACACTTATTTCGGGGACTAAAACAATTGAAAACACAGGTAACTTTCCATTTCGGGAACAATTGAAAAATTTTTCTTCGCAAACTTTGGTTATGGCCTACCAACCAAGGTTTTTTAAAAATCCTAAAAAGCCGCTTCTGCTTAGTTCAGCCACTTTTTCCTTTAATTTAGACTTCTTAAAGGTCGGGGAGAATGGCAAGCTGGAAATCTATAAAAGCCTACATTTTTGGCCGACTGATTTTGAAGATGAATCCTTCGGCAACGAAGCAATTGCAGCGATAAAAAAAGAAAATCGATTTGGTAATATAAGTACAACTGTTTCAGAGAATTATATTTATGTTTTGTACTCCGACAAGCCTTGGGAATTTGTTTTACCACAAAAAAGCAATCGAATCTTGGTTTACGATTGGGAAGGCAATTCAATTAGAATTCTCAAATTGGATCAGGAAGTCAACCTTATAGCCGCACATGAGGACGATAATTATCTGATTGGTTATTTGGATGATGGGAAGGCTAATCTTTTCAGGTTTGATCTTGAATAAGTAAGGCAAAGACCTGACAGCCTTCGTGAAGCGAAGTGTGGAGGTGATGTAATATTAGACTTTCTATAAATATGAAACCCTCGAGGTTTCTAAAACCTCAAAGGTTTTAATCCCCAGCAAGCGTCGGGGATTTTTTTTGTCGTTTAGTTACAAAACTGAAGGGTTTATAACTAAAATTCTTCATTTTATTAACAAATAGAATTCCAG
>JBILPR010000050.1:0-19377 GCA_044373795.1 Algoriphagus sp.
AATCAATTAATTATAAAGTAAAAATAGGGTATAAAAATAGGGCAAATACTGACTCATAATCAGTAGGTGCTTGGTTCGATTCCAAGTGGGCCCACCAACGTGGGCAAAGCCATTTTTAATGGTCTTTGCCCATTTTTTTTGCCCCCTATTTCACTGTTAATCAGATAAATAAGATTGACTACTTCATTAATCCGAGCGGTTCGATGTTCTACCCCGTCATATGTGAGGTTTTCTGGGAAGATCGAACCAATTATTCTTCTTTTTTGACCTAAATCTCCCTTAGAAAAAAGGAAATCGAGCTTTCCAGCATATTCAAGGGCTTTTGTGAAACTTTTCGTTAACTCTTTATCAGAATTTGGTTCGATCTTGTCTAGTTGGGTTTCGAGTAATAAGATCTGCTCAGACATCTGCCTTTTTGCATCTTTGTAATCGTCAGAGGAGAGATCCCCTTTGATGAGTAAATCCCTTGCTTTTGCTAGTCTTGAATTCAAATCCTCGATCTGTTTCTGCAACTTTTTTTGTTCAGAAACTGCACTTCCATTTAAACTGCAACTAACCTCTTCAAAAATGATTTTATATACTTCATTCAAGCCCGGTTTGGGTTTGAAGCCTGCAAGTTTATTGAGGAAAGCCTCATTGACGTCCTTAGCTTTAAACCTAACCCCGCATGTGGCGGTACAGTGGTAATAGTGATAGTATTGGTTTCTTCCCTTTGAGGCCGAAGCAGTCAACATTCGATTACACTTTGGACAGTTTAAAAAGCCTCTTAAGGGGATTTCTTCTCCGCAAACTATTTGTGTTTTCCGTTTTCTTTTTTTTCCATCTAAAACGTCCTGAACTCTGTCAAATATTTCTGTGGAAACAATAGCTGTATGCTGCCCCACGACTTCGATTTCTGGCTCATTCTTAAATTCTGGAATTTTAATTATTCCTTTGTAAAATGGATTTCTAACCTGACCCCAAAATCTATTTCTTTTGATTTTTGCACCATTTCTTCTAGCCTGAAGAAGCACCTGTTCGGTATTGTAATCACCAAGGGCAATGGTCTCAAACATCCATTTCATGTGCTTAGCTTCTTCTTCGTTCAAGGCTATGGTAGGACGTCCATCTGGTGTTTTGGTATTGGTATACCCATAAGGAGCTTTCCATAGCCATCTACCCTCCTTCATTGCTCTTCTCATTCCATAAATCACATTTAATGCTCTTCGATCATTTTCTACCTCAGGTGCCGCGAGATAAATAGCGAGCATCATTTTGTTTTCCGGAATATTTAAATCAAGGGGTTGCTCAATGGCTTGAGGTTCTACACCTAATTTTCGAAGGGTATTAATCATCATATAGGCATCACCTGCATTTCTGCTGAACCGATCCCATTTTGTAAATAGGACAAGGTTTACCCTTTTTGCTCCTTTACTTTCCAGAGTAGTTAACAATCTCACCCATTCAGGCCGAAAAAAAGTCTTGGCCGAATAATCTTCAAAAATTACTTTTTCGACATAAATTCTCTGTGAATTGCAATACTTCAAAAGCATTTCCTCCTGACTACGTTGAGAATATCCTTTATCAGCCTGTTCATCAGTGCTTACTCTGACGTATAAAATTGCTGTTTTCATAATCTATCTTTAATCTTTGACTTTTTACTCCTTGGATGGTAGTTTATGAATCCTCTCCCAAGTAAGGTTTCAGCTATTGTGTACACAAAATCAGTAATTTGCAAAGCTTGACTTTCACTGATTTCAGAACCGTTTTCTTCCAAAATCTTTTTAACTCTTTCTGGTCCAATATTTCGTTTTTTCACCTCTCGATCATTCATAATGAAAAATAGGCATTTGATAATAATTTATTTCGGTACATAAACCCATGTTGTGTCAATTTTTTGAACTTTATGATTATACCCAATCCTGCACTCAGAATCCGGAACTGATCAAACCAGACGTTTTCAGAGGTTTCGTTTACCAGGTAGGTTTCTATGTAGCCGTCTTTTTTTATGGCAATCTTTTCGATCAGTTCCTCGTGTTTGTTTCTGGCATTTTTACTCAATACCCAGCCCTGCAAGCTGGCCCCTCGCTAAAAATGTCCGCCGGACATTTTCTTAACGTTCGGTCCTCAACCTCATATCGATTGCTATCCGCATCATAAAGAGCGTATCCCATATAAGCTTCAGGTGCGGGTTTTGTTTCCAGTTCAGAAATCACCAGCGCAATGATGTTGTCAATTGCCAGTTCATTGGGACCTACCGCTTTTAAATTTTGACCATATCCCGAGAGTTGTTTAATCAGTTTCCTATCTATCCCAGAGTTTGCAAATGATGCCGGGTTGAGTTTCAGTTTCTTTTGATGGACATACTTACCCAATACGCTTAACTTAATTCAGTTCCCTTGCTGGATTTCCTGGCTTCGCGATCGGCCAAAAATTCTTACTCGATCGACATTTAGCCATGTAGCCAGAAAACCCACTTCATTACCGGATTATTTTTTTTTAGTACTCCTCTATAAATTTCTCTCGGTCAAAATCCTTAATAACACTTTCCATCATTTTTAACTGCTCACTGTTAGGATTTTCAACTATTAATTTTTGAATTTCATCCATTGCCGCTTTTTTATCTTCTAAAAAGATGTACAGGAAAGAAATGTCAGATTGTACTTTGTCATTCATCGGGTTTTTGTCTAACCTTTCCTCATAGGCTTTAAGAGCTTGTCTATACTTCCGATCAGCTAATTCCATCCTGCCTATTTTTTCCAGAATAAAACCCTGTGCAGTTATCACTTCTGCAAAGTCTGGCTTTCTAGTTTCAACCTGCTTTAAAACTTTTAGTGCTTCTTCCAAAGATCCCTTTCGTTGTAAGACCTGAGCTTTATTAGTATAGGCCAACAGATATAGACTATCAATCTCAATGGCTCGATCCAAAAAAACAATCGCAGAATCATACAGTATAATACTTAGAGAATCATACATATGGGCAGCGTCACTTATAAGGCTAATGGCCTTGTTATTAAGCTCTATAGCTAGTGAATCTGCCTTGTAACTATTACTGATTTCATTTTGATTCGATTTCTTTTCACGATCATTACACGAAACTATGATCAAAACAATGATAAATAAAACGCTCTTCTTCATATGTTAATTTCTTGGTAGGCCTATACTTCGAATATGGACAGGTAAAGTCATTGTAGCCGAATGATTGTTACCAGCAGAACCAAACCTTATATGGTAACTGAATTGCAAATTGATAACTACCGTTCCGGAGGTTGGCAACTGCATTCTAACCCCTCCCAAATTTGAAAATCCATCAGGATGTTTCACATTAAATCCATCGCCAAATACGAAAGAGGTTTTACTAACTATCTTCCCATCTACCATAAAAGAGGCCGTTCCCTTAAATGTAATATCTCCTTGACTTTTTGCAGGAGTCGTTCCGGCTGCTGATGAATTAAAATAATATCTACCGTCTTTACCTTTTACGATTGAGTAATGTCCTATCATATTGAACATGGCATTAACTCCAACGTTTTCCGCTGCCATGAAATCATATTTCATTTCATTAAATGAGTTACTAATCTCCTGATAATTGTTAGGCTCTCCTTGCGGTTCAATTTTGTTTTCAGAATTCTTTTTTTCTCCTCCACAACATCCTTTGGACTTCTCTCCTCCGACAGTTTCAAAACTCCCTGAATAATCAAATCCTCCAGTGTTATTTCTATTGCTTACAGTTCCGTAGCCAACATTTATTAAAAATTCCTCCTCTTCATCTCTCGCCATACTTTCCCCGGTGGTGACTGGCGTACCCTGTATCGAATACGCCTCCATCCCATCCGGATCTATAAATCGTAGCGGATTGTTCAGCGCATAGTTGTAGGGAGATTGTCTCCTTGCATTTTCAGCCAGAGGATCAGGGACAAACCATCTACCGATGGCAGGGGGTCATACATTCTGGCTCCGAAGTCGAACAAATTCAGTTCAAGGTGGCCGTTTGCCCTCTTTAGAAGTTATTCCACTATCAGTTTAACTTGATTTGATCTTACCCATCCATTAAACACAATTACCTTGTGTTTCTTCTGATCTGCTTTGATTAAAGCTTCGTCCACTAAACTCACTTTGGAAGGACTTTCTTCAATGTTTTTAATTAGATCATCTCCAGCATAGTAAATAAAATACACCAAATATTCACCAGGGGCTAATTGATCAATAGATGGATGAGATTTGAGATTGATCTTTAATTTTACATTTTTCTTTTCGCCTGACTTTAACACTTCTTTTTCATCCATGTACTCCGACCGAATTTTCCTAAATATACTATACAAGGAATCTTCCGTTACCGGATTTTTCAAGTAATCATCTCCATGCATCTCAATGATAAATTCCTCAGGCATTCTGTTTCCCTCATTGTCGGTTATAAATATTGCATTACCAGCCCCTGGTCTTTCGATACACAATAAAGAATCACTCAAAGCAGTATCTGATATCCTCTTGAAAGCGTACAGCACAAAACTTCTGTCTGATGGATTATCCAGTTCAACTGTGATTTCAAAATATGGACTATCCTTCTTAATTCGGATTTCCTTATCTACTATCAAATAACGGATTCGGCCAGTTTCATTCATGCTAGTACAAAAAATGAATAGCATAGAAATTGATAATATTAACAAGTTTCTCATCTTGGTATATATTTTACGGGTAAAAGATTCGTCCATTTGTCAAGTCCCGCCTTGCCATCAATATTATAACCCAACCTGACTTCATTTTCAACTTGCCATTTGTAAGCCCAATACTCTGAAATTGCTCGAGCACCATTCTGGCCAAATTTATTGTACCAATTTGTAAAAGAATCAGATCTTAGATGAGAAAGGTGAATAAATTCGTGACCTGTTATTAGGGTTTGCCTTGAGTCTGTATTTGTATCGAATGCACTTGGATGAATGAAAACCTGTATTCCTGAAACGTATAGTTTCCCTTCTCTATTTCTTCTAATAGTGGGCATCGTCTTACCTGGGTTATCTTTACTTGTATTGACACCTTTCGAATCTAAAATCCATTCAGCAGGATACTTTTTAAATAATGGATTCTTGCTTACAAAGTCGGTTAGGTGCTTTTGAGTAACTCCATCTTGTTGAGATTGATGCCCTCCAGTATTTGCATATGCCCCATTGAATGAGCTCTTTGATAACGTAGAGTATCTCGCACTATAAATCCCATATCCATCTGAATACATGAAGTCGCCCTCACCCTCCGTGCTTTCCTCCCCATTAACAACACTTTTTAACAAAGGGTCCTCCGGTTGAGGCTCACCTTGTTTTATTTCCCCCAATACTGAATAAGCCTCCATTCCATCCGGGTCGATGAACCGAAGCGGGTTGTTTAAGGCATAATTGTAAGGACTCTGCCTTCTCGCTTTCTCCGCCAAAGGATCCGTTACAAACCATCTACCTATTGCCGGAATATAGAGCCTGGCTCCGTAATCATACATGATCACTCCTAAGCCGCTTGTGAGTTCCTTACCGTTATAAAGATATGGATTCACCTTGATTCCTCCATATTGATACCCGAGTCCACTTAGTTCAACCCCAAAAGGGTCATAGTGGGTTTCCTGGACGATCAGCGGACCGGTACTCAGTATCCGAAACTGATCAAACCACACGTTTTCAGAGGTTTCATTTACCAGGTACGTTTCTATGTATCCATCCTTTTTAATGGCAATCTTTTCGATAAGTTCCTCGTGCTTGTTTCTGGCATTTTTACTCAGTACGACCTTTCCAATCTCATATCGATTACTATCCGCATCATAAAGCGCATAGCCCATATAGGCTTCCGGAGCGGGTTTTGTTTCCAGTTCAGAAATCACCAACGCAATGATGTTGGCGATTGCCAGTTCATTGGGACCTACCGCTTTTAGATTTTGGCCAAATTCTGCCAACTGTTGGATCATTTTGGTATTTGCTCCGGTGCGGATAAAAGAGGCCGGGCTAACCTTCAGTTTCTTAGGATCGACATACTTTCCGAAAACCCCAATCTCCACACTATCGCCCTGTTGCACTTCCTGAGACCTCGAAGGACCTAGGATACGATTTCGATCCGCATTCAGCCAGGCGGTGGCATATCCTCCGGGAGTCTTATTATGCTCTGCTGCTCCCTGACGGGATTCTTTGATATTTTCAAACAGTTCTTCCTCTTCTTCCGCCTTTTCTGGTTCCATCGTTGCGATGCGCAATGCGGAGACTGGAGCACGGACTACCTGCCTTACGTTGCCCAGATGGTCCTTGATAAAGAACTCGTATTGGAAGGCAGAATTTTCAAATGTGGCTCTTCCTTCTTCATGATTAATATAGGAGAGGCTGCTGTTTTCAAACACAAACTCACCTACATAGTCTACCGTAGTCACCGTGGTGCCGACAGTATTTACCTGCCTTACCTTAGTACCCTCTGCATTGTACCAATAGTCCAACCTGCGCCCGGTACCGCTGAAAACGATAGCTGTCGGTAAATTGAGGTGATTATAACTGATCACCACACTGTACTGGTCAGTGTTGCCCAACAAATTACCGTTGCCGTCATAGTTGTAGGTACTAGTTCCCAGGTTTTTATAATCCTGGGAAATGTAGGTGGGCAAGGTCTGGTAGTCATACAAATAGCTCAGCTTGTTGCTGTTCGTAGCATAAGAATAAGCCAAGTTATCAACCAAACCATAGGTGCCGGAACTCTGTTGGTTGACACGCTGAAGGGTAGTGATATTTCCATTTGGATCGTAATTTACATAGCCTATGTTATATCTTCCGTTTTGAATAGTATTCGTTGGAACTGTATAATGGGCATCTTTGATCCGGTTGTTTACATCATAAAAATAATTGTAGACCCGACTGATATCATCCTGACCTTTCCAATCCGCCTTTGAAATGTTTCCGTTGAATTGAGGGGATGTGCCTCCTGATTCATAAAACAACTCCTGGGCAAAAATTTTATTGGAAGAATTGCTTACCTGTGGGTCATTGATCTTTTTGATCCATCCCCGGATATTGTAGGTAAAATTCATGGCAGCATTCCCGGCCACCGGGAAGGTTTTGTTGCTCAGTTTGCCCAACTGGTCGTAAGTAAACTGGGCCAGTGTAATTGCCGGATCAGAATTGATCTTGTGTGTGATCGAGGAGATCAGGCCTGCATTGTTGTAGTAATAATTTTTGGTGAGGGTCTGGGTACCCGGAGTTGAAAATGCCGTTACTGTCTCCACCGGTTTGTTTTCAAAATCAAATTTGGTCGAAGCCCGTAATGTTCCACCCAAATGGTGGTCTTCAATTGTCTGAATGAGGCGGCCTTGTTCGTCGTAATAGATCGCCGTTTCATAGATCGTATTGTTACCCATATTCCGGACGAGCTTCCCTGTCAGCAGACCATGAACCCTTGCGGTATTGTCATGATAGGTTGTATTGGGTTTGGTGTAGGTTAGCGTTGATTTCCTGAATGTGTAATTATCATAATAATTTACAGTCATGACCTCTCCTTCTCCTCCATCGGTGGCACTTGGGAAACCACCGGCACTGGTCGTACCTGTTTTGCCGGATGTGGCATTGATCACGGCATTATTAGCCGCCAAAGAATTAACTGTAACCTGAAGGGCCTGCCTGGTTGAGGCATTGGCCACCAAGCCCGTCATCACCGCACGCCCCAAGGCATCGTACTTGATATAATGCCATTTCCCCTGACTTGTCAGATTGGAATCCCGCATGGCTACCAACCTGTCCTGGAGGTCATAGACCATTTCCTCCGTTCCCTTGTCCGGAAGTTTTTTGGTGATCTGCCTTCCCCGTTCGTCGTAGGTATACAGGTAATACAGACCATTCTTGATGGTGGATGAGGTAGAACTCTGACTGTTGGAGATGATTTCAAATACCGCTTTGGGTGTCATCACCACCTGCAGGCGGCTGAAGGAATCGTAGACGTAATAGGTGCACATCCAGCCGGTATGATCTATACCGGGGATTGAGGACTCCTGGACCTTTCTCAATATCAATCTGCCCAGCTTGTCTTTGTATTCGATTGTGCGTCTTAAATCCTCATCCAAAATTTCTATTTTAGTCAAGGCCCCTGTTGCATAATTGGCAGAGGTTACCGGTAGGCCTGACCCATCTACGGTCCAAATCCGTACTGCCTCAGTAGCCGTGTTGGTCAGTTCGTTGATCTGGATATCCTTATTGTTCCAAGCTGCTCCGGGTACCCCTTGCTTGACTACCCGATTGAGGGGTGAGGCTTCGAATGTTTTGTCCGCATATGCTTTGGTGTCATTGTAGTTTGATGGTAATGCGTAATATGAATAATTGAGTGAAGAGGCATTGGATCGGTATTTCCCCTTTGATGCAGCATCATTGTTGGGTACAGGTAAGTAATCTCTGTACTGCCTGCCGAAGGCATCAAATGCAACAGTCCCGATCACATCGGAACCATCTGAAGCAGCAGAAATCTGAACGGTCTGCACATTTCTCCCCAGCCCGTCATGATAGCCTGTGGATTTATAGGATGCTTTTTGGGTAGAGCCCCGGAGCGTAAAATCTCCTGTGAGTGTATCCCGGGAGACATACTCCCTCACCCAATTGAGATTTTCGGCATACAGTTCAACCCGCACAGGAACCTTTGCAGTTAGACATCCGGTAGAAGTGTGATAATAGGCCAGGTAATAGGTTGCACCGGCTGTCACCAATCGGATCGCATGACTCTGATTTGTTCCTACTTGTGTGGTACCGCTAGAGTCAAACCATCTATAGGCAAATTCACTTGGAGCAGGATTGGCTGTAAGAGTCGCTGGCCCGCTTGCAGTCAAAATTTGGGACGGTGCCGAAGGTATCACTGTTACACAGGGCGAATTGGAGACAATCTGTGCCATCAAAAACTGGCTAAAAATCATGGCCAAACAGGTAGTAAAAAGTGTTTTCATAAGCCTAGTCTTTTCAAAAACAACATGTTAAACTCTTCTTTTCCTTTGTTCAGGGGATTCCAAATCTGCCCTTTTTCATTAAAGTTGACCTTGTATTCCCAAATTTCTTTTTCTGATTTGAGAATGAGGACCATAGAACTTTCATCAAAGGACCAAGTGCCTGTTTCCTCTTGAAGTGCACCGTTTTCAACCCAAGCCCTTAAGTAGAATTTATTCTCCTTCAAATGACAAACCCAGGATTCTGTTTTTTTCCAAAACTTCTTTTCCTCAGCTTTGCCAGCTTCATCCGATTGAAATTTTTTACTGACGGATATATCATTTTTTTGATCATTAAGATCAAAATGAAAGATGCCAAGCATTTTTTGCTCTCCTTTTGATAGTGTATCCGAATGCATCAGATCCTGGGAAAATGATGGAATAGAAAAAAAGAATAGTAGGGATAAAATAATGAGTCTCATACCTGATCAGATTAAGGTTTGATGTAAGTGTATTCGTAGTGTTTAAGAATGTGACCCAAATCATTGGTAACGGTTAATAGTCTTCCAAAAGAGTCGTATTTGTAATGAATGCCTTGATTCGTCTGATCAAACTGTGACCTGATTCCCACCAATGGTTTATGTGTATAACTGGTCATTAAACTGTTGGAAGGATGTACCCTGAGCTCATCTATAATGGTCCCGGACCCGCTTATGGTGACACTGCCCGATCCGGCTATTTCCACCAGCCTCCAGACATTATCAAGGATACCTGCATAGGCTGTACCATTGATGGTTAAAGTGCCTGCGGTGGCAGCATTTCTCCTTGCCCAAAAACTTAATTTATAGCCTCCGGTAATCGATTTAGTTACTTGCCCATTGTTCAATAAATACACTCTGTTTCCAGTTTTGGCTTCGCCCTGCATCACATCAGATTCAGCTCCAGTGTAACTCCAGCCACCTTTTTCTGAAGTTTCAAATGAGGTATAAGCCACATTGGCAAAAGATGAATTGGAGGCTTCAGCCACTACATATTCTCCTTCGTATCCATAGAGGATTGAATTGGTAGTGCCATTGGAGAGATTATATTGAATCAGATTTCCTCGTGTATCATACCCCGTCATTGACATTCTAAGCTTATAGCGGGAATCTCTGGTGAGGGAACTTGTACCAGAAAGCTGAACAGTCGCATAATTGGCGGAAAGAATAGGGGTTGCTGTTTCCAGAAAATATGCCTGGGAAGGCATATACCAAGTAGTCGCTGACACCAGGGAATAATCTGTCACCTGTCCTGCAACCACAACAATATACCGGGATGGTTCCCGAACGATCGTGTATTGCTCCACTGGCGCCAGGATATTTCTTAACAAAAGCTGCCGAAGCGCCTCCGGATAGCCCGTATAGGTGGTAGCGGGGTTGATAACATCGTAATTATACCTACTTACATTCCTAACAAATAGGGGGTTAGGTGACGTGCTGCTTTCTTCAAAAGTTGGCCTTAGGTAGGTAGAATGAAAGTCTCTTGTAGTTAAGTTTTCAACCGAATCGGCACCGTAATAAAGCGTTTGTTTGGAGCTGGTTTCAAGATAAACCCCAACATCCTGAATAATAGTAGCTATCATAAATCGATGGCCATCATAAGGAGGGCCGCCATTTATACCGGCGCAGTATTGAAAAAATCCTCCGGCTTCTTCTCCGATGATTACTTGGGTTCCTGCCTGTCCAACATTTACCGTTTGTCCTTTGTATTTGGTATATGTTTTTGTGATTACCTCTTTTATGGCATTTTGGCTATCCTTTTTGATGATTTTAGTCAGATTTCCACGCTCCCAGCTTTTTTTGTTACGCCAGGTCTTATTGGAGTACTGGACTGAAAAAACACCGTCCGGTATTAGGGTATTATTGTCAAACTCATAGATGGTAGTACCGTTGGCTGTGGTTCCGTTGGTCATTTCTGCAATTCGGGTATAGACAACCGGACTGTCATCGAATCCGGGACCGACCACGGAATTTGACACCCAGGATCTAACCCTGAACTGTCTTTGATTTGGAGTACCAGAGGTTACGTCCCGTTTATATTGGGTATTTAAAAAATGGAAGTTTCTGACATCGAAATTTTTATGTCCAATACCGTCATCGTTATTCCCATATTTATACGAGGTAAAACATGAGTTAAGTCCGTCATTTTTAATGATTTTTTTAATTCGAAGCCCTGAGCCATATTTAGTAACCCCTGCATCCGAATACTTGTGAGGTTCAAATTCAAATTCGGAAAATCCGCCTGTTGGAAATGTAATCCGTTTGATTACTCCTTCTTTATAAAAAGTGGTGTCAGTACTTCTGTCAGCACCTCCGATAGTTAGATTTGAAAGAGGCAAACTTGTAGTTGCTTGATATTGGACAGTTTCTTGGGGAATTAAATTCGTGTTTCCACTTTTCCCATTATAAAAACCAAATAAATCCCTTCTATAGGAACCTGTGACAGCATCCCAAGAAAACGTATTGGAATGATATGTAAAAGCGTATTTGTTAATGAGGGTATTTGAGCCATCCAAGACTTCTACCCCGTCCAATTTTAGTCTGGCATCAGCATTATTTGAAGCAAGTTTAAAATTTCCACTGTTTAACAACACATATGATTTCTCCAGGAAATACTGACCGTTTAGCTTGGAGTATATCTCTATCCTGCTTAACCTTTCAACATTGGGGCTACCCGGTAAATCGGTACGGGCGGAACCTATGACAAATTTTACTTTTCCGGTTTTAAAATAAATTTCATCCAAGGCCATTTGAGTTATTTGACTGTTGGTTGAAACCAGGGTTGTTACCGGATTGTATGAATTACATGGCAACAAGACAGGATCAGCTGTATTGCACTGGTCCATTAAAGTGATATTGCTCTCAATTTCAGAACTGTTGATGGTACCTAAATTCTGATATTTAAACGTCACATAATCGTCAGAATTTTGGGTTTTTATTTCCTGTAGGTACCAAGTCACAATCCCGGAAGTATTTATTGATCCGGAGGAACTGGACAACAATTCTTGAGCATTATTCAGACCAGTCCAGTCTCCCCCAAACCGATACATAAGTCCTTGAGTGTCCGTGATGTCGTAATAACTTGGGTTTCTGACCAATTTATTTGCAGTCTCAGGAAACATAAGCGGCGCCAATCCTCCCTGCCTGAGCAAAAACCTACCACTTCCGCCGGGGTAACTGTAAGAAAATAAATCTGGCTCCCGGTCAGAAGTACCGTTGGCGGTTTGTTCCTTATAAGGAAAATTTAAGCAATACCCGAATGGATCAACAGCGTAATCATTAGTAATAGTTAAAAAATTCTCTTCATCACGCTTCCCAGCTATTGTCCTGGTAATTTGCCCACCTGCCTGAACTGACCAACCAAGACCAACCCAGGATGATTTGTCGGAGTACCTGATTCCCCCTGCATGGTAACTCAGAACGATAGGTATTTTGATAGGACCTGCTTCAATTTCAAAAAGGGGGATACTGATATCGGGAATACCTGTGAATAAATTCACCTTGAAGTCTCCATACTTTTGGATGGCGGCGGCATTTGGTGAGTTCTGTGCCGATTTGGTTGTGAGTTTCTGGATCTGGGCAGATACATCACTAGGAAGTTGCGCTAAAACTCCATTGCATAATGAAACCAGAATTATCAAAATAACTATTTTTTTAAAAGTTCGTTCCATAAAAATTGATTTCTGAAAAATGAGCAATTGTTGACACTAAAGAGTAAAAGATTTAAAAATTAAAAAATACCCTATATAGGGTATTTACTTTTTCACTAAAATTGACGTGGTGTCTTAGATCAAAAAAAAATTAAATCAAACTACAATTTTTAGTATTCCAGCATAAAAAATTAATATTTCCCCAAAATATTTAATCACCTGATTTTCAGATCAATAATTTTTTGAAAAATTTACCATTTTTCTTTGTTTAAGAGAAACCAGCTTTACGGACCTTCATTTTCAATCATCTCAAAAATTCAAACTCTATTCAGATTTGTAAAACCTAGTAGCAGTCATGATAAGATTGCTTCCCCTAGATCCATTTCTCACCTTCCCGTACCAAATCCAAATTTCATACCTATCTCCGCTTTATATTTTTGATTTCAGGAAATTATTATATCCAAAGATTCTGGTTTGTTCGGAGGTTCTATTCCTAAAAAAGAAAAGCTAGAGTAGGTATTGGCCAGGTCTCTTGTGATGTAAAAGTTTGGCCGGAGGAAGAATCATTGACCAACTTCTTAAGGAATTCAAGTGAAAACTCCTTGAGCCAAAAACCTTTCAAAAATCAAAGAAGCCTCTGACCACCAAAATCGGAGTTGTCGGCGGGAGCCGGAACGGAGATGAAGATGGACAGGGGCTTTAAGTAACCGTATTTAGCGAAAAATCTCTTTTCCGAAGGAGGAACGGATGAGGGAATGGGATTTGAAGTGTTTTAAAAGCAATTTAATTCATCGTAGGAAAAACTATTTCAAAGTGATCCTGACGTGGGAAATCTTATAACATATTAGTTAATATAAGGAGATTTATAAATCACTTTCGCCTCGAGTTCTTTTCCAGATTTTGTATTCTGGATTCAAGCTCCAACAACAACTTATTCTCACTTTTCAAAATCTCAATTTCCTTTTGTTGCTGTAAAATATAAAGGGTCAATTCCTCTGTTTTTTGAAGGAGTTTGGAATTAAGTACTCCAAGCTCAACTCCGGTCGTTGCCATCTCTGAAGCAGGTTGAATTTCAGGTAGATGTTTATGCCTCCGAATAAAAGTTTCCAGTTCAGCCAATGGCATTAAATCATAGTCTTCTTCAAAAACGAAATCTGCGCCAATCATATCAACTTTTACTTCTTGGGCTCGCACAGTTCCAATAACATCCAATTTATGTCCAGGATTTGAAGTTCCGATGCCTACATTACCAGAATCATTCGCCAAGATGAGTTGAAACCAACCTCCCCAAGACGAAGCCTGAGGAAGACCAGTCCGGTAAAAGATTGATTGGTTGATGAATCCTAACTGGTGATGAACTCCACCTGAATTGTCAGACCAAGGGGCAAAAGTAAAAACACCTCCATATAAAGCTGAACCCGGCAGTCCAAGCATGGTACGCTCCTTGAATTCAAACTTCGCCTCACGGGCATAATTCAAGGGAGCCAAGTTTTGAGACCTCGTGTCCAATACTGAAACTGAAGTGGCCACTTGCCCAAAGGAAAAGTAGGTCGCAAAAAGAAATAAAATCAAAGAGAGGGTAGTCTTTTTCATAGGATTGTTTAACAAAGAATTGAAAAGATAAAAGAACTGAAATATGTATTAATTAAACTGCGAATGAGTATTGAAGGACAGGGCAAACAAGAATGATATGCTAATTGCTTTGAAGACTTTGTGACAGTGAATCATGTGTATGAATTGGTTTTGATAATTATTTTAGAAAAACGGGTGAACCTATTTCTGTTTGCTTTTTTAGCTTTTGTTGGATTTTATCAGTCGGAACTTTATCTCTATACTCCTCCAGATCGGTCTTTTTCATTCTATCAATTTTCAACCCTTTCCATTCAAATCCTATTTTTAACTGAAATGGAGAATTTGCCAGGCTCTTTGATTCGGTGTAAGTGGGATCCCAGGTGGTAAGTACCAACGATTGTATCCTATCCCCCATCGGAATGATGCAGCCAAATCCCAGTCCTGTAGTCCATTCCATTCCATCAAAATCCTTGTCATCATATCCGCCCGGATAATCGATCTTCATATTCACCCGTGCCAGTTCACTCTGAACAAACCAATTGCCTTTGGCAAACCGTAGGCTAAGTTTTGCTCCCTGACCTGTTCTGGTAAGTTCCTGGCTGTCTGAAAAGTCTCTTTTATAGACCATTCCCCCAAAAGCTTGTAGCTGATGTGTAAATCGGTAGGTCAATCCAATATCTCCATAAATGCCCTCCCCGAATGAGGTCAGGGGATCATACCAAGCGTACAAACCTAATCTTTCCAATAATGCGGCAGCCTTCATTTCATTTTCTTCCCAGAGCACGAATTTTCGTTTAGTCACTGCCTCATGAATGATCTGGATATTTCCCAATGAGTCAAACTTCACTTTTGAATATTTCCCCTTCAGCTCTTCGACATAGGTTTCGGATATATGAAGGGCTTTACCTTTAGCTAAAGTTTTGGCCTCTTCAAAAGAAATATCTGCTGGTATTCCCTCCTGCATCAACTTTTGCAACCCTCCTTTCCCATAGAAATCGGGGAATTTAAGATTTGAGGGCTCCAGAGCCTGATTTGCTGTTCCGGATAGAACTTGTTCCACCTTCGGCATCAGCCATTCATTGGTCAGGGCTTTTAGGTTTTCTTCATTCTGGTCAACCAGGGATTCCAAACTCTCCAAATCCTGAATTCCTGAAAGCCTATTCTTTGAACTTTTCACACCTTCCAGTGTCCGGGAAGCCGCATTTCGGATCTCAACACCGGGAATCTCCTCGCTCTCAATCAGGCTTTCCAACACTTGGGATTCCTTTTCAAGAACTTCTCTTCCCCTTTCCCTGGCGACCATGACCAGGCTGTCTTTTTTTGTGCTGTCCTGAGCATGCTCCCGCAATTCCTTCAGTTCAGTTTTTATGGAATCATAGGATTGTTTTAAGGACTGGATTTGACGGAGTTCGTCCAAATAGGGGATTTCAAGCTCTGAGGTCAGAAATTCCATTCCTAAACCATCCGGCAATAGACTGGTTGCTTTGGGCAATCTATTTCCTTTTGGTGGAAGAGTCTTAGGAATAGTCTGAGCCTGACCAGCGATCACGACGATCATTCCCAAGAAAACTAAAACCACAAGGAAAAAGGAATTGATTTTCATTCTATACTTAACAAACTATTATTCTATATAAAAACAATTAAAGATATTATTTTACAAAATCTATTCACCTAAATAGGGTCTGCTGTTAAATATAAAAATTCATTTTTTTGGGATAGGTGCTGGATTTTTAAGAATTTGAAGAGGTACAAGTGCAAGGAAATATGGCAAAGACCTCCAAAAGGCGTGCACCGCACTGCGAATATTCCAGTCCAAATCAACTTTCCGTGTTAGGATTTGAGACTCCGTTTTACAATCAGCTTGATCCCAGCAATCGATGGGTAGTACTGAGTTCCCAGATACCTTGGGATGTACTGGTGAATCTGTTCAACAAGCATAACCCTCCAAAGCAGACCGGAAGACCTGCACTCAATCCCAGAATCCTGATCGGAGCGGTGATCATCAAGCATATGCTGAATCTGGACGACCGGGAAACAGTCGCCCAGATCACCGAAAACATGTACTTACAATACTTTCTGGGATACAGCTCCTACATCAAAGAGGCTCCTTTTGATCCCTCTTTGTTTGTGGATATCCGAAAGCGGCTGGGTCAGGAACTGATAGCGGAGATGAATGAGCGGATTTATGGGTTTTCCCTGGAAAAAAGCTCTCTGAAAGGTAAAAAGGGGCAAAAGGACAACCGGGATTCTTCTGATGAGCAGCCAAAAAACAAAGGCGAGGTGATTTATGATGCGACCGTGTGTCCCCAGGACATTGCTTATCCGACCGATCTGGGACTGCTCAACAAGGCACGGGAGATCACCGAGGAGATTATTGATGTGCTTCATCAAAAACAACCGGGAAGGAAGAAGCCCAGAACGTATCGGGAAAAAGCCCGAAAAAGCTATCTGAAAGTAGCCCAGAACAAGAACCCCTTCAAAAAGACCATCCGTGGGGGAATCAAAGCTCAGCTTCAATTCCTGAGGAGGAACTTCAAGACGATCGGAAAACAGCTGGATGCTTTTGAGCTCTTTCCCTTGGATCACAAGCTTCAGCGGAAGTACTGGATCATCCAGACCCTTTATGCACAACAGCTGGGTATGTTTGAGAATCGCAGCCATCAGGTAGCTGACCGGATTGTCAGCATCCACGAACCCCACGTGCGTCCCATCGTGCGCGGGAAAGCAAGATCCAAGACCGAATTCGGAGCCAAAATCCACCTGAGTCTGGTCGATGGGTATTCGTTTTTGGATACGGTATCCTGGGATGCGTTCAATGAAGGCAGCTCTCTGAGCGACTACGTGGAAAACTTCCGGAAAAGGGTTGGGTGCTATCCCGCCAAGGTGATGGTGGACAAAATCTATTGTACCCTGGAAAACAGAAAATGGCTGAAGGAAAAAGACATAAAACTGGCGGCCAAGCCCTTAGGCAGACCATCGGCGAAGGCAGTGGAAAACCACGTAAGTCCGGGGGAGAGGAACCCGATCGAGGGGAAGTTTGGTCAGGCAAAGACTGGATACGGAATGAACCGGATCAAAGCCAGGCTCAAAGACACCAGCCAATCGTGGATTGCCTCCATCATCTTAGTGCTAAACCTGGTCAAATTGGCCGGGGAAGCACTGTTGTGCCTGAGTTTTTCAGCGTGGGCAACATTCAACTATGCACTAATGGCAAGAGCTGAAGCAATCTATAGGAGATTAGAAACAAAAAACCAGTTCAGATTTAATTCTGGACTGGTTTTAAGAATCTGAAACTTTGAGTTTTTCAGCAGACCCTAAATAAATTAGCCAGGTGATTCAAGATGGACTCCAATAGGATTTAAATTTTATTACAAACAATTATAATACCCCTATAATTATATCCTAAGATTCGAAACAGAAATATATAAATCAAACTATAAATCGAATTGCAAATTCATAGAGATAGAAAGATGTAGATGCAATCTCCATCTAGTCCCAACCAAATTCGTTCTACACCCAGCGGGGGTACTAGTCATCTCAAAGCAGATGTGAAACGCTTTCAAAAGATCAAATTTAACCTTGTGGAACAAGGTATCAGTGCTAGGGCTTTCCGTATCACTGCACTTGTTGTAGGTTCTGGAAAAGTCTTTGCGGATTTAGATTCCCTTTTGGCCGCACTTCCTCCATATAAATTCCTGACTCCACTTTAATTCACTGAGATCTTTTTTTACAATCTTCTTCCGTTTTGAACCGTTGGGTAAACTCTATGATGTCTTGTCCTTTAAAAATGTCCATTCCTTGATCTGATGTAGGATAATGATCTGAATTTAAATGGTGACCTGTGTTTCTATTTTCCAGTATACTTTACCTTATCTTTAATTTTGTTTAAGATTAGTTTCTCAAATTTTTCTTTTTCTTTTTTATTCTCCACTTGAGTAAAGTCTTTATTTATTCTTTTCCAATTCCCCAATTCTGACCCCTCATTTATTGACACAAAGGCAAATTTACTCCCCCTTATCCAAGTATAAACTATTTTATCCTCTTCTTTATAATAAAACCAAATGTGATACCAATGATCTGAAACATCATTACTCCTACCATCTTTTATATTAATATCTTCCGGCAAAATAAAATTAGGATTACTTTTCTTGAATTCGGAAACAATTTTGATTAGTTCATCTTCTTTTGCATCAAATTCATAAATCTCCGCATAAGGATAGCTTCCTGGGGCAAAATCACAAGAAGTTAAGCAAAATAGTATAGCTAATAATAAATAATACACTCCTTTCATAGTTTTTAATTTCCCGGCTTATTTGTAACTCCAAAATTACTCACATTATACCACATATTCATTTCACTGAATCCTTGCGGCTTAGATAATTGATAGACTGTTTTGAAAATTGCCACAGAACCTAGTCCAATTCCTAGAAGCCCAGCATTTATTCTAGTGGCAGGATCAAATGGCAAGTTCATGATGATGAGTTGTTCATGTACAAATTTCAGATCCGCACCAATTGCCCTTGTGTCGAATAATAAGCCATTTACCCCACTAATCCCCAAATTGTCATAACGTCTATCGTGTCCGATTGCAGGGTAGTCAGTTACCATTGTTGGAACATATGAATAGGTATATTTTCCTGAATAAGTCATTGGATTATTTCCCCCTGCATATGTAGAACGTCCTCCAATTAAAGGTATATTTTGATTTATTGTACTTGGATCCAATTGTGTCCCACCATCAACCACCGCTTCTGTCATCGCCATTCCCGCAGCTGTCATGTCTCTTGCCAGATTCTCATTAATTTTTAGATCTGACTTTCTGCGGATGTTATTGTTTACATCGTTCCTCGCCTTTAGTTGCTGATTGTCTCTTTCCTGATTCTGCTTTCGATTACCGCTTGAGCCGCCCTGTGGCGTGCCTTTTTCAATATCTTCAGCTGATAAATAACCATTGTAAGTAACTCCACCATTAGGTTCGATTGGCTCCATCCCATCAGGATCTATAAACCTAATTGGATTATCAAAAGCATAATTATATGGAGAATGCCTTCTCATTTGATCTGATAAAGGATCTATGACTCCCCATCTCCCAATCGTCGCATCATACATCCTCGCTCCATAATCGTAATACTGAAGTCCGTTGTCTTCGATTAATTCTTTGCCATTGTAGAGAAACTTATTCACCTTGATCCCTCCATATTGATACCCGATTCCGGTCAGTTCC
>JBILPR010000278.1:0-5893 GCA_044373795.1 Algoriphagus sp.
GCAACCGGCAAGTCCGGATACATATTTAATACTCCGTTGCTATCCCTTCCGACGACCTGATGCAGATAAGTGGACTCTGCAAAAGGCTGAAGACTGCGTCGGAGAGTTGCTCTTTTTGCAGCCTCAATTGGGATAAACAGCTTAAGTGCAGCACTGATCTGGATCTTTCCAACCTGTATTCCATGGGCTTTGAATTTGGCAAAAGTCTCAGCCGGCTTTTCATACACAATAGCAAAATGACAAACGTCGTAGCAAACCTGAATATGATTTTTAATCGCTGCTTCTGCTTCCTCAACTGAAAGTCCAAGTTTTTCCGCCAGGAAAGTCGTTCCTTTTGGAAGCAACCAATCGGTGTAAAGCCAAACCATTTCGTCGGAGTTTTCCAAAATCCCATCTGGTTCAGGCTCAATATCCAGGTGAAGGTTTTTACCGGTTTCATTCCTCAGGATCATTAATTCCAGCACTATTTCCAACAAATGCTGAGTAGCAATTTCCATAGCAGCATTAAGTACCTCCTTGGTGGAGAACCAATGTCTGTATGAAATCGGCGAGGTAGAAATCCCACCTTCCATGCCCTCAGGTAGGAGTTGGGATAAAATCCGAAAAGAGCGAATGGTATAATCTTTTCGCTCGGGGGTCGTCCAATCCGGGAAATGAACCTTCTCTTTTACGATTTGTCTGTGGAAATCTCCGTAGGGAAAACAGTTCAGCGTAAAGACATATGCGTTTTCTTTGGCGAGCCAGGATTGAAATTTTGCCAACTTTTCGGGCTTTTCAAGAATCAAGCTCGCTTCGTGGGAAAGCCGCAATCCGATTCCAAACGGACCTTTATGCTTCAATCGGCTTCTCACCTCAGGAACGTAAATTTTAAGGTTTTGAAAAGTTGCCTCCCAGCTTTCTCCCGGGTGAATATTGCTGCAATAGCTGAGGTGAAAACCTTTAATCTCCATTCCTAGATACTTTTTGGTTAAAATCAGGTACTGATAAGAGTGTCTTTTTGCTGAAAATTTTTCAGCATTTCTACGGCTTTATAGACAAGTTCATGATCCATTTCATGCACCTCCACGCCTTTACCGAGTTTTTCCAAAAGCATTATTGTCAATTGTCCGCCCAGGTGTTCCTGAAATTCCTTCAGGCCTTTTACGAGACTTTCTCCTGCGAGTTCAGGAGCAAATAGATCAAATCCCAGCGTCTTGATCAACCCGATTATTCTCATCAAATCTGGCTCAGATATTCTCCCCTGAAGGAAAGAATAAGTAGAGTCCAATGCAATTCCAATCGCAACAGCCTCGCCGTGACGAATCCGATAATGACTCAAATGCTCCAGTTTATGTGCGGCCCAATGTCCGAAATCCAGCGGACGCGAGGATCCAAACTCAAACGGATCTTTACCTGCGATGTGATCCAAGTGCATTTGTGCACAGCGGATAATTTGGGTTTTCATGGGTTCCATCTCGCGATTGGCCATTGCCACTGCATGCTCCTCCATCCAGGTGAAAAAGCTCAGATCTTTGATCAAAGCTACTTTGATCGCTTCGGCTATTCCTGATCTCCAGTCCCGATCGTCCAGAGTTTTGAGGAAATTGAAATCATTCAAAACTGCATACGGCGGGGTGAATGTGCCAAGGAAATTTTTCTTTCCGAAAGAATTGATGCTGTTTTTGACTCCCACTGCAGAATCATTTTGAGATAAAACGGTGGTTGGAATTCTGATCAAGCGAATGCCTCTATGCGAGATAGCGGCAGCAAAACCCACCATATCCAGTACCGCTCCTCCACCAACCGCTGCAATGTAGGAATGCCTGTCGATGCCAAATAAATTGGTAGCCTCAACGATTTGCTGATAGATGGAGAGGTCATTTTTGCAGGTTTCTCCTCCCGGAACAACCAACGGAAGGGCACAAAGAGAAAATGCCTCCGAGTGAGCGGCTGCATACGCTTCAATGTCTGAAATAAGAGTTGGATGAGTATCAGCTACGCCGCTATCGATCACAAAAAACACTTTTGGCTTTCTGTCTTTCGCCAGCAAATCCACCAACAGGGTATTCTTTGGATCAAAAATTCCTTCGGAAAAACAAACCTGATAGCGATACGGAACCGCAAATGCCTGTTCAATGATAGTATTCATACTCAAGTGATCAATTATTTCGGGTAAAGAAAACTGTTAAATAGACAAAAACAGCAGAGTAATTGTTTATTTCCGGCTCAGGTTACGGCAAATTTTTTCGCCAGCCAAAGGGAAATAGGAAGAAGTAACAATACGATGATACCAATGGGCCAACCCGAAAATGCAGAAGCAATCGAGGCATTGACAATTATTAGGGAAATCACCGCTGCTTTCACTGATTTTCCGATCAGTTTTGGCTCCTGAAATTTAATGGCTTTCAGCAAGGGAGGGAAAATCATGTAGCTCAATAATCCCAAAAATGGAATCACTTGCCAGAATCCCGGGCTTTGAACATAGGCTAAAACCAAGATCGCAACAATGATCAGGACATACATCCCGAAGCCTGCAAAAAGGGCTTTTTTGTTTTTCCCGTGAACTTCACCCCGACTGATCATCGTGATTGCCGCCACATAAACCAGCGGAATCAAACCAATCAGAGCGTATTCCTGCAAAAGAACCGGTGAGACACTTATCCCCAAAAGCAAATTCCCGGACCGACAGAGGCCCATATTGATTGGTCCAAGGAAGAACTGATGCTTTCCCCAATAATCATAAAGAATTGCCAAACCCGCGACGGTCAATGCGATTCCTGCACTGATCCAACTCACTTGAGAAGCGGCAAGAACTCCCAGTAGCAAAAGTAAAAATGCCATCCAGGCTGCACTGCTACGACTTGCTCTTCCACTGGGAATTGGTCTTTCCGGCCTTTCGACGGCGTCCAATTCTGCGTCAAACACATCGTTGAACGCAACTCCTCCGGCATACAGCCCTATGGTACTCACGGATAGCCAGACGAGATTGGTCCAAAATGTCCCATCGCCCAAGGCAGCATCCAAAAACATGTCATCCCAGGCTCCTGCAATAGCAAAACCCGCCCAGATATCTGCTATCGCTGTGACAACATTGGCGGGGCGGGTAAGCTGAAGATGTGCAAACAATCGGGAAGAACCCATCAATTAATTTTCGATAGTATCATGATTTCCTTCTACCCGAGGCGTTTGTCCTCCTCGGAGAACAGAATTCCCACTCAATTTTCGGGTTTGGTCCACCGGTTTGGCATTCAACCAATCCTGCTCGTCCATTTGTCCGCTCTGACTAAAGGCAGTCAGGGCATTCTGGTAGGTTACCATTCTGATATGCTCTTCGGGGATTCCCATTTTACGCATTACGGCAGCAGTTTTTGGCACCGCCAACGGATCAGAAATCCCCCAATCCGCAGCAGAATTGACGATAATCCGCTCAGGTCCATATTGCTTTACGATTTCCACCATTCGATCACTGCCCATTTTGGTATGTGGATAAATGGTAAATCCTGCCCAATATCCTCTGTCCAAAACTTCCTTTACTGTCTCCTCATTATTATGATCCACGATGACCATTTTCGGGTCCAGTCCATGCTCTTCACTCACATCCATACTTTTGGTTGTTCCTTTCTTTTTATCCCGATGGGGAGTGTGGATAAGTACCGGCAGATTTACCTCTTTCGCCAGTTCCAATTGAAGCCTGTAAAATCGATCTTCGGCTTCAGTCTGATCGTCGTAACCGATTTCTCCGATTGCAACGACTCCTTCTTTGCCCACATATAGCGGCAATAATTCCATCACTTGCTCCGCCAACGCCACATTATTGGCTTCCTTCGAATTCAAACCCATGGTGCAGTAGTGAACAATTCCGAACTGACTCGCCCGGAACCTCTCCCAACCAACCAGCGTGCTGAAATAATCTTTGAAACTTCCCACTTCTGTCCTCGGCTGACCCAGCCAAAAAGCCGGCTCAATTACTGCAACAATCCCTGCTTTGCGCATGGCTTCGTAGTCATCGGTGGTTCGAGATACGACGTGAATATGTGGGTCTATGTACATTTCCATTTTTATAGGAATTAAGATTTTAAAGATATGAGTTTGGCGGATCCGAATCAGACTCTGGTTTGAAATTCAATTCCGATTTTTTCCCAGGAAACAGCATCGGATTCAATTCCCTTCAGAATTTCCGGGTAGGCTTTGGCAAGCTCTTTCGCAGGAGCGAAGTCACTTTCTGTGCAAGCTAAAACGGCAGCTTTGATTTGAAGCAAATCGTCAGAAGCAATCGCTTTGTTGAGATCCAATAAAAATTTCTCATCGAGAAAAGGAACAACCAACCGCCATATTTCTGCCATTACAGGTCTTCCTGCTGCCCAGCGCTCATGCGCAAAATCAGAAGCAATGTTTGCCAAAGGCAAATTTCTTCGTTCCTCCAGTTTCTGAATCCTGTAGAGAGGCCTTTGCATGAAAACAGCCTTCAATACCATCTGATTCCAGTTCGCCTCCGGGAAATAGTTCGCAGGAAAAGGATTATTCAATGCGATCGCATCGAAAATCACGGTCATATTGGTCCGGCAACCATCGATGGCTCTCGGGAGCAAATCTTCCGAAAATGGCATAATTGGCAGGGCAGAATAAAGCGCTTGCTGCTCATGCATATCACCGGTCTCAAAAAGCTGATTAATAGCTTTAAACCAAACTGCTTCTTCCTGCGAAAATTGGAGCAAAAGAATCGTCCGCGCAGTCTGAAGTAAGTCCCAAAGAGATGGATCAAAACCTGCGACAAGTTCAGAAGCTTTTTGCTTTTGATCCTCAGAAAGAACTATTGGAAGTTTTTTGAAATATCGGGAGGCTTGGCTAAACGCCAGGAAAAACTTGGTTGGTGAGCCTTCCGCATGAATTTTTTCTGCCTGAAGATTTAACCAATCCAACGCGGATTTTTCGGTTGAATTTTCGAGGATTTGGTATAGGAATGAGGTTCGGTTTTTCTGGGTTTCCATTGGGTTGATGATTCCGGGTAATCGGCAATGTTTTGGATATGTTAAAGTACGGTGAAATCTGATTGATTTTCCAGCGAGACCCTAGCCATTCATCCAAAAAAGGCGATTTCCTGACAAAAATCAGTGCTGTGGTGTCCTGTTAAGGGAGTTGCTGGTTAATAGTCCATAGACCATAGTTGGTTTCTCGGGACTTCAAACCTTGTTTTGAATCGGTTTAGAAACCGAAAATGCGAAAAAATAACCTTTTCCAATCCCGTCAGGGATGATCGATTACCTAACCAGAGGTTTTAACCTCTGGACTTGGAAGTCAATGGGAATAGAAAAAGTCCCATCGGGACGGACGATTTAAAAAGGAAGATTGGTAAGAAAAGCAGAAGAAATCGTTCATTCCAACGGCATTTTTTCTTACTCCAATTATTGCTGCATAGCCAGGGGATAAATCCCCCGGTTAGTTGATCTGTCGTGCCGATGGCACTTCTATTTGGATAAGTCCATTTGTATCAAAACATTCTTTAGGACTCATACACCCCACCACTAATCCCGTCAGGGATGGTCGATTACATAGCCAGAGGTTTCAACCTCTGGACTTGGAAGGCAATGGAAATAGAAAAAGTCCCATCGGTACGGACGATTTAAATCGGATCATGAAAAAGAAACTTTGGATCGAATTCAATATTGTGGGCAATTAACATAGCGAGATATTCTTCTCGAAAACTGATTTTTCTATGATGCTCCTCCTGATTTTCAATGTACTTGAACACCCTTTGAACTTCTTTTTCACTCTAGGTAAAACATCCAAAACCGTCTTGCCATTCGAACCTATTCTCCGTGTATCCCGATTCATTGATCCATTTTGAGGACTTAGCTTTTGCCCCCTGCATTACATTTGAAATTGAAATTTTAGGATAAAATCTTAGCAGACAATG